>JACZSS010000425.1 GCA_022574115.1 Candidatus Heimdallarchaeota archaeon
TTTCACCCAGGTCCAGATCCTCATGTTGTAGATTTGGATATTTTCCGATCAGTGCCGCCAGAGTTTTGAGCTTCTTCCCATCAAAAATTCTATAATAAGAGCTTACCCGTTGATGTTTTGCCAGCTTTTCCTTCCAAGTCTGTATCTGCCCATGATTAATTGCTTTGTCATACAAACGATCATATCTCAAGTCAGATTCAGGATACAGTTTATGCTCAACCATTCGGTCGTAGTGTGTAACCAGGGCAAGAAATGGAATGATCCAAAGGGGAAGGTCCCGAGTGGAAGGGTAGAGTATTAATTTATCAGGTTTTATGTTCAATGATCTAAGGAATCGGACTAATACTTGCAACGAGAGACTCTCAATACTCTTATTGTCTGAAATTCCTGCTTGGTAAGTTAATGACAGATCAGTGGATTCGAAGTAATTTTGAAACTCTGGGAGTTTGGAGACGTAAATCATGAGATTGATGCTCTTTTTATGTTCTGCATCTTTTCCGGTGTACTGTAACAGTTCTTTTGTTTTGTTAGTGTCCGGTTTGTTATTCTCATCAACATCAACTTTCTTATTTTCGCCCTCATCCTTAGATTCTTTGACCTGTATGTGTTTTGCCTCTTGCTCCTGATGTTCGATAGCACTTTTGCTGGGGATAGGCAGATAATCAGCTGGGGCATCACTTTTTTCAGGAATTTGATATTTGTTCACATCTTCCCAGTCTACTAAATTAGTAATAACCAATTCCGGAAATTTCGCCAGTACTAAATCATCTTTCCATGCTTTTTTCATTAGTAGACGATCATGAAACTCGAGTTTTCTACCAATATCCACTATTTCGATTTCAGGTTTCAGGCCGAGATCAATTTGAACAGCCTCTTGGACCGGTATAATGTTTCTATCCCCAATATCCAGCAAAAGTGGATTATAGGTAAGGCTGACCACTGTATTTAGACCATCACGGAGCTCACTCATCAATTTTGCTTTTGAAGGAGGTCGGACCAGCCAGTGATGATGATGTAAAATTGAAAAAGCATGGGAGAATGATTTCATAGTTGTAATCCAAGCTGGATAAGTACGTCGATCCCCATCCTCATCAACAAACGGGCTAGGAGCGGCGGTGTTGGTATAAATTAGGTGGAATTTGTATTGGTCCAGCAAGCGGAAAAGTGTTGCTTCAAACATAAACGGCCGAATCCTTTCATCCCTGTTTGTTGAGTAAAATGGATATAGAAGCGAGGATAGATCATACAAAATGATTAACACCTTCGGTTGTTCTTCTGATAGGACCTGGATTTTTGCGAATAATGCTTCGCAGTAGTTTCGCTGGTCTACCTTGAATTCTCGTTCAGAATCAAGACCTTGTTCGTCCTCATAATGCAAAAATTTTATTGATTTAGGCAAAACTGTCTCACCTAACACCTCACACGCTTCAATAAATGGGATTGAAGGCATGGGATGTTGAGAAATCCAGTACACAGGGAATTGAGATCCATTATCCTTCCTGAACTGTCTTATATATTTCAGTAAGAGTTGCATGACAGCTACAGGGTCCAATGGATTAAGGTGATCCAAATAATCATGGCTGTAAATTCCCAGGACATCCCAATCGGGAATTAGTTTTACCAATGAGGATACCACCAGTAGTGTGCTCTTATTTGCTGATTCGGGTTATAAAAACTGCCAAATCTGGGTTGATTGCCAAATTTGTTAACCAATTTTTGAACCAAATTTTCCTTGGGCAGGTGGTCATGTTCAACTTGAAACGCTGCCACTTCCAAGGTGAATTTATGATACTCATCGAAAAATTGCTGAAAAATTGTATCGATACACGGTGTAAGTGAGTCAGGAACCATATTTTGACGAACATAAATAATTGCCGATAGTCTGGCCTGCACCGAGTACCCCAGCTCCATGAGTATTTCATAAGAGGAATTGACCTGCTTCATATGAACGGGGTCAAGTTTTGTATATCTTCCCACATACCCTGTTGTTTTCAGATCAGCAATCATTGCAATATCTGAATATTCAGATGGTTCAAGCAGCTCCTTTCTGCCATATTCGCCAGCAATCAGAATGTCAGGTCTACGTTCAATGGTTTGATCAGCATTAAATATGCGAAATTCAGCATATATCTGTGAATATGGATCGTGGTGGATATAGTCAGGTTTGAGATGACCTAAGGGTTGAGAGTATTCAGCAAGGAGCAACTTATGGATTTCTAGACCAGCCTTACTTTCCGCCGTGCTACTTTGGAGTAATACCATGCCTTCTCTGGGTCTATTTCCATTGGCTCGTTCTTGGATAAAAGGTCGACGAGGTACAATATCAGCTTCTCTGAGTTTTTGCTGAATAGTTGTGAGGAGATGCGTAAATTTCAAATTTTTTGGTTTGTTAACTGAAGAGGAGATGGATGCAATCCAGGTTTGGGTCCATCGAATCCCCAGATCTATCATCTCATCCACAATAGATCGGATTTTCGGAAATGGAACCGAAATTGATTGAATTGCAATATAATAAAGCAGAGGACGGATTGCCTCCGTTGCATCCAGTGTGGAGAAATTACTATGATGAGTCTTTACTTCCTCGAAATAGGATTTCCCACTACCTAAATTGGCCAGGGTCTGATTTCGCAATCGATTCCCGACTATATTCACTCGGTAATTTAGCAAATCAATAGTTTTTTCTTCGTCGTTTTTGTAAATCCTCCCATAAAATGGTATCCCCTTCCTATGCATGAGTGGCTGTAGATTCTGCCAGAATAGTCTTGCTTGGATGCGTTCAAAGACCAAAAGTCTCTCGTAATCAGCTTTCTTTGCTGCTTTTAGACTGTATGCTCTTATCTGTTGGTAAATATTGTTGTTGAATAGAACTCGGGAGACCACCGACATCCCCTGAATTTTTTGTTTGAGGCATGTTGATAAAAAATCATAAATTTTTTGAAGTGGAGGTCGAAATGGTCTGACTTTAGATTCGATGAGATTGGCCGCTCCCCGAAAATTAATTTTCGCCTTGCGAATTGCTTTCGCATCAACTAACCCCTGCTTTGCTAGGTTTGCATACACATAGAGCAAATATTCATCTCGGGTGAAATCGGAGATGTCCCCGTATTTTTGACGGTGTCTTGGATGACCTGGCTCGAGTGATTTTTTCAGGTACTCTTTGAATTCAGATGTGGCCGAATTTGTCATCTAACATCCTCCCAAATCGGTGTTGAAACTGTAAGTACTCAATATAGATCATTTTCGACGATTTAAAATAACTAATGGTGTTTTTAACTCCTTTTACTCTAGACCATTACCTTTACAGGGATTGTATTAATTTTAAACGAGATTTACATTAAATAAATATCATATTTCAAATGGATTTAAGCATCTAAACGTCACATAAAAATAACTTTCTTCATAGCTTTTTATAGTTAGAGGTTCTATATAATATTAGGTGGTTAAAACGATCAGATTACTTATAGTATTCAAAGAACTTGACATATGTTCTTTCTGTACTTTTTATTACTGTTTTTCCTTTAGTGTGGGAAAAAGGTATTCGCCCTCAAATTTTCACGTTTCTTGATAAAGGTTCCTTGGTAGAATCAGCTCGTTGGAGAAATTTCTTTCTAGGTCAATTGTATGATAAACATGTTACAATTACAAT
>JACZSS010000011.1 GCA_022574115.1 Candidatus Heimdallarchaeota archaeon
AACAACTGTTATTTCATGGATCTCGTAGTCAATGATCCGATTGCATAGATGGCATAGTTTGAGTTGTTGGTCCAAAGTCAATCCCGGCGGGGCGTAGCATCAGATCTACCCAGAAGAAGGATGAATCGATAAATCATATATTAGAATCTTGTATAAAATTATTACGAACACGGAACACCCGCGTTGACAAACGAGGAATGAATTTAAAAGTCCAGAAGTTTAATCGCATCCGACATGTTGGAACAGAGCCGTCGAATAAGTGTAGAGAAATGAGATCCAAAGGTATTAAAAACAAAGCCTTTCGCCAGCAGTCGATCGGTCGAGCCCCCAGAGCGGTTCTTTTCCTCAAGTTTGAGTAGATCGTACGTCGTATCTATGAATTTAAAATCAGTCAACTTCTCCAAGAATCTGCGTTTCGTACGCTTATCAACCGACATGTGATTAATTATTGCTCTATTCAGGAGACCATTGAAATATGGATTGCTCGCCCATTGCGGATACTTAGCTTGGATAATTCCATCACAGTAACATCTAATTCTGCTATAAGACCAAAAGCTGAGCGTATTGATAAAATTTCTAAATCCCTCTAGCTCACCATCATCAGGAACATGAAAGATAATGATGTAGCTGATTGTCATTTCCAAAGCGCCTCCTGATTCTGAGTAGATCCCAGCAGCCTGACGATCAATTACTACTTGTAGAAAATTCGTGCCGTTCTTGTTGACGATATGTAATGCATCAAATTGGTCTGCTAGCCCCCCTATAAATTTACCAAAATTTACCAGTTTGATAGGGGCGATTTTGTAGTACTTGGCGAGATCTAGGAAATCCTTACTGGGTTGTACATATCGCTCATAAATAGAGTCAACATTCAACTCAATCAAACTATTACGAACGATAGGATCTAGGTTGTCAAAATCATTCCTGATTTGTTCATCGATAAACGTTAGTAACGTAGCCAAAAAGGACGCAGCCCGAAAAACATTGCCCTTTTTAGGTTTCACCAAAAAGTCCATGACACTCCTAAACTTGACTTGGTCAGTAGTTTGATATTGTAGAATTAAATCAGCAATTATTTCCTGGATACGATCCAACGCGGCCTCCTGATCATGCTTGGACTCCGTCAATCGAAAGTTCAGTCCGTCTGCAGGTTTAGATTCCTGAGTTATAGATGC
This sequence comes from Candidatus Heimdallarchaeota archaeon, assembly GCA_022574115.1. GTDB lineage: Archaea > Asgardarchaeota > Heimdallarchaeia > Heimdallarchaeales > Kariarchaeaceae > LC-2. Next base: position 1,176 of record JACZSS010000011.1, read on the forward strand.
TTCAAATATGCTGATTAACTCCATTCGTAATTGAGTTCGTAAATATGCGGCCGGGGATCTGGCTTCGAAAACTCAAATTGAAGTATTAGTCGTTTAATGTAGAGGTAAATTGATTCACCCAATGATGATTTTGTATGACTCTCCGAACGGGTATTGATTCCGGGTGTCACAGGAAACTATCTCCTATCATTGACCACCGTTCACCTTGCCCATCTGTAGCTGGATCGATTACACTAGTAATTACCCGATGTTGTAAAATCATGATAGGAATAAATCTGTTCAACTGTCGTGGAAACAAGCATTGGGATATGATTGTGAGAAATACACCGTCTTGTGCATTATTTGTGTTGTAGGGATCTACAGATTGTGAATTCAAGCGTATCAAACAAAATAGTCAGGATTTCATATATATAGCTTTCGCAGTCCAAGACAGATGAATAAGAAAATCGATCCCTGGGTGCTAATAGGTTCAAAAGTTGACAATAAATAGCGATTTAGGAAAAAATAAAGCGATTATGAATAGATTATTGTATAATTTACGTAAGACAAAGCTTGTATTGACGATTTTCTGTTATTTGTCTATTTTTGTGCAATTTTCCATATCAGCTTGAGGTAACGTAATCATTCAATGATATAAGGATTATTATAACAGTTATTTACTTGATATATTAATCGAATAAGTAGTTAAATAGAAAATCATAATGATTTTAATTAAACTGTTGGATTTACTAATTAAATAAGTAATGATTAATGTAAGTTGGATGGGGAATTGAATGTAGTGCAAAACAAAATGTACAGTTTGTCGATCTTACCAGACGAACTTGATACGATCCACACCATTTGGCATCTCCTCAACGGAACAAAACATATACCGAACGAGGGATTCAGTGGAGTTCGATACCTCGCAATGATCACGGTGCCGTTCAAACTACTTGATACTGTGGTTCAGTATAATCAGCCACAATTTTCAGATTCGATCAATCGAACTCAAAAAACCGGCCGTGACAAAATCATTTCCCGACACGTTACTCTGGATCAACTTTTTGAGAGGTCAGAGGCAAGGACGCCGATGGAATCTCCTTTACTCATGGTATCAGTTTCTGAATCGGCAACACTTGATGAGGATAAGAATCCGGTCCACCATCTGATAGCGATGCGTTTGGATCTCAGTAGGTTACCCGAGTACCTAATAACAGTCAATCCCAATAATATGACCAATCGGATAAACAAGGTCTTGCGACTAGTCAATCGCTGCAAGGAACTAATCAGCCTCCAAGTCATCTACTCCGCAGATAAATTCTCGTACAGTCTGGATCGATCGATCGAATCGACAGACACCTTGCAGATAAATATTCCGATACTAGGTAAGAAGTTACAGCGAGTGGCGGTTACCAGCAAAGATGTGGTGGATAATTTACCTATGGTGACAGCTCATCTAAGATTCACCGGAATTTTTCCCCAGCTCCACCATTTGGTTCTCGATCCATTTCCACCAGTTAGTAATGCCAATAAGAATACTTCTCTACGATTAATGAATTCATTGAAATATGTCTACATCAGTTTTCGTGGAATTGATGTAAACTTGGATCAAACCACGTTGACAAATTTTGTTCGCGTCCTCGCCAATCAGGGTAGTTGTCAGTTTTTGGAAATTGAGGCGTACCAAGGTAGATTACCATCCGAACTAGGTCAGATCACAACTTTAGTGGGTTTGAAGGTTCGTGGGATAGATATTGAGCTGTCAAACGACCTATTCGATATCAAGAATCTCCTATATCTACATATCGAGGGATGTATCAACAAGACAGTCCCGCATGGATTACAAGAATTATCCAATTTACAGGTGCTTCTGTTACGAAATGGACGGCTCCGGGAATTCCCTGTTTTATCCAAGTTACGCAACCTGAGAATATTATCTGTACGGGACAACTTACTACAGTCTATGCCAGTGGATTTGATTAAAAACCTGGCTCTGCATAAATCCAGTATTGAGCTCAGTGGCAATCTTCTAACCTCCATCCCTATGGCTTATCTCGAGGTGTTTGAAGAAATTGATATTAGGAATAATAAGTTGACCCCTAGTTTTTTGGCGTCAATTTCGACCAAATATGGTGCTGTAGGAGCGCTCAAGAACCGGGATTTGACCTCAAGCGCTTTTCATTTGAGTCGTATACTTATTCATCCGTCAGACAATGAGGCATCTTTTTGGGATCTAAACTTACCTGATATGTTCCGTTATTATCAACTACAGTCGAATTGACGATCACCGGAGTAACCCTCAAAACAGTTATAAAGGAGGCACCGGAAAGTAAAACTTAGGATGGTCGATGCCCTCGTATACGAAGAGACTGGACAATACGAGAAGGCCATACGACAGATTGAGCGTCTCGAAAAAGAGCTAAAATTGTTAAATTTGGAACAGCAATTGGTGCGAGTAAGAAGTTATATTATACTACGCAAAATGGACGAAGCGCTTGAATCTCTGACAAAGTTAGTCTTCAACTACAATCATTCCCCCGAAGCCCAACTTGCGATTTACACTACCAAAGCCGAGATTAATCTAGTGCTGAGACGATATGACTTGGTATTTGACAATTTGCAATATGCTTTGGCTGGTTTGACCAGTGGACCCCAGAAATCATCGTCAAGCTCACAGATGCAGTATTATCAGGGAAGATATGCGTTTATGATGGGATTATATCTTTCATCTATTCGAGATTTTGATCAGGCTATAGTTCTTCTAGAGGAAGGCAGAGAGAGGTTTAAGATATTAAATATCAAAAGCGAACTAGCCAATTACCATTATTATCGAGCTAATATTTACTTTGAACAGGATCATTGGCAAGAGGGGATACTACAACTTGGGAAATCATTTGCTATCTGGACGATGTTAGAGAATGCGTATCAAAAAGGTGTTATCTTAGTCCACATGGGTCGGTGGGATCGGATCTATGGATATTTTACTAGGTCAGAATCGTCACTGTCTAAGGCAATATTCTCCATCAGAGTGATGCGAAAGGATCGTCTACTAGGCGATGCACTGTATGAGCTAGTATTGACGCATCTGGATAATCATGATCTTGATACAGCAACGACTTTTGCAGATGAAATTTTTCGTCCACAGGGTGATAGTACACCCTATCTGGATGACGATCGTTACCAATTCCTACAGGCAAGATTGGCTGCTCAAAGTGAGCGTTTGCATGAGCGTTTAACTACGGTAGAGAGATTTCAGAAGATCTTGAGGATAGAAAATCTGGACTTTGAAATACAGACAAGTACTCTGATTTGTCTTGCTACCGTCCTTACAGAGGAGTATCAGATGGCTCATTCTGCACAAGGATTCATCGAAATCCTAAATTTGGTTGAACGGCTAGATGGTTATGCAAGAACAAGAGAATCATTATTCTTAACATTCGAGGTAATTAGGCTCACTGCTGGATTACATGAAGCAATTAATGAGATGGGTAAGGCAATTGAGCTCTCTGATGCAGCGAAGAAGCTGGCTACCATTATTGATATTCCCAGATTTAGGCAACCTAATCTAAAGCACGATGAGGTTATTAAGAGGTCTGCTGAACAAAATCAGCAGACACTATCACCGGACCCTCAGTTTTACTACGGAAATGACTTCTATCCATCCGAAGAAGAGTCAGAGCCGAAGAGTGAAACTGCATTGATTGAGATAAGCACAACGGATTTTCTAACCCTTAATCTCAAAAGGCATCAACTCATAAAAATGCTTCAAGCTGACCCAAATCTTCCGGATGAATTTGTAAGATCGATCTATTTTCTACAAAAGGATTTGAGGTCGATCAAACTTTCGATTGAAACTATAGAGGCAACAAACCGGATTGAAAATGAGACCTATGTTCCGGTGATGAGCTTGGTTGATCCACTGTTGATATTCACTAAACTCCAAGACCAGTCCCAACTCGCTATCAAACGAAAACATCTGGTGTTTTCGAAGATTAAAACGTCTCAACAGAAAGAGGTTAACATTGATTTGACTCTATTCTCGCTGATTTTAGAAAATCTGATCGAAAACGCTTCAAAATTTACTGTATCCGGTGGACTAGTGCAAATCGAATTGAAGAAAACGAAGAAGCGTTATAAGATCAAAATTTTCAATGATGCAGAGGTGCTAGATGCTGATGACGTGAATAAAGCGGTTCAACCGTATTACTGTGTCGATGCCATCGACAGTCGCTTGCGGGACAGCCTTGGATTAGGATTGAATTTCGTCAACCTAGCTGTCAAATATCTGCGTGGGTCGTTGAACGTCACCCAAAGCATGCAGGAACCCAATCAATTTCAGATTACGCTCATCTTTCCCGTTTCTTAACATAATATGAAATTGGACCGATTTTAAAAGCATTTTCTCTTACTCTCCTGTTACTGATAAATCTATGTCTTAGCAAATTATATATATTGCCAATTCTAGCAAATACTGTGAGTCTTGACTCATAGAATGAAACACATGAACGTAAAGCACAGGCTAACAACCCTACTACTCAGAGCACTGCCTTTTCTGATAATATTATTCAAAGTAACATCCGGAAGCGGTAATCCCGGCGGCGACCCCGATCTTGGCTAACTCATGAGATCGATTGATCTCAACTAAATATACAAATATTGCATTAAATAAAACTAGCGACAAAATAAACAAATATAATTCATCGCATAGAACGAAACATATTGTTTCAGCAGAAATGGGTTAAAGGGTTTCAAGCTGGAAAATATGTTGAACTTGGCCGCTTGATGAAAAGTAATGCTACGACCGGGCTATCAGTATGGGAAAAGTTGCAAAATACACGCGTATTAATCCGACATGGAAAATCCAAGTCGGTGTTCGGATTATTGGATGAACTTTCTTCAAAGCAGTTGTCAAATCAGGAGCGTTTGGCGACTATATCCTTAATTCTCGAGGCTTCGAATCATTTCGAACAGACCGAGTCTGGGGACCTCAGGTTTTACAACAAATGGGGAATAAAAGTATTAGAGTCTATGGCTATGGGGGATCAGGATAACTATCTACTTGAAGGAATATTCAAAAGAGAAGTGGGGAAATACTGGTTACGACTAGGTAACACAGATCTAGCGCGTGAGCAGCTCGATATCGCATCCGAAATATTTGATCAGTTAGGGGATGTGTTTGAACAATCTGAATGTAAAAAGGCTCTTGGTGAACTGGAACTTCATCTAGGTAGGTTTAAGCACGCAATTAAAATACTTGAAGAGTCAATCTCCCTTCGACATCAGCTGCGTAATGAATATGATCTGGCACGATCGCTTAATAGACTAGGAGCAATCTATTTCAGAAAAGGAGACCTAAAACGTTCCTATGGATTGTTCGAGAAAGCGCGTTCGCTACTAATGGAGACAATATATCACAAAGAGCTCGCAAACATCCTCAATAATCTTGCCATCATTAATCATCAACGCTCTAGATTAAACAAGGCATACAACTTCGCTATACTTTCTCTTCAAGAAGCCATGCTGATGAATTACGAGAACGAAGTAGCGCGAGTGCATAACACACTCGGTATGATACTAAGTGATATGGGAAAGCTTGGTAAGGCAAAGGATTACCTTACCCTGGCACTGCGGTATCAAAAGCGGCAACAGAACGAACTACCTCAAGCACGTATCTTAACAAACCTTGCCAATATATACTTCCGAGAAGGGAGAGTGGATGATGCACTCGAAATTTATTTCCAAACCTACAAAATAAAGGTGGAATTGAGAGAAAATGCAAGTTTAGTGATCAATTGTCATAATATTGGGGAAGTTTATCTGAAGAAGGGAAATCTGGATTTAGCAGAGCAATATCTGGCTGAAGCCTTTGATCTAGCTGGAAGCCAAGAGAACAGGTTGTATATGGCAAAAATTCGGAGCTCGAGATCCAAATTGCTCTTGTTTCGTGGTGATTTCGATCAAGCAGAAGAAGAACTTAGCGCCTCAGCAGAACTATGGAACGCTTTGGACAATAAAATCGAGCTTACTGACACCATGATCAAATCCGCCGCGCTGAAAAAATACGCGGGTGATCTTAAAGCTGCCCATAATCATTTGACCAAAGCGCTGAAATACGCAGACCATGTAGATGATAAACTCATAATCTCCGACATATTGTTTCAATTAAGTGAACTTGCATATGAAATGGATGATCAAAAGAAACTTAAAAAATATCTCAAAAGACTGACAAAGCTGGACAATGTTTATCATAACAAGTACATCAAAGTAAGGACATTACTTGTCGACATCTTGTATCTCAACAAGAACCCCAGGTTTAAGACGTTAAGTAAAACAAGAGTACTTTTGGATCAACTATTTTCTGAGGAGCTTGATGATTTCGATCTTTACATCTCTACCATGCTGTGTTTATGTAATTATTTGCTGATGGAATTCAAACTGAGTAATGATACCCAGATTTTAGATGATTTAATAAATCAAATATCAGACCTCTATGAGATAGCAGAAGTACAACCCAATTATCATCTGTTAGTAGAAATTGTTCTTATCCAAGCTAGGGTTGCGGTGATAGAAAATAATTACTCAATTGCCACATTCTTTATTCAAGAGGCGATGGAAATTGTCAGTATTAGAGGTCTAGACCACATCGGCATAAGGGTTGCTGCATTTAAAGTAGAACTAGAGTTCAGGCAATCGTTACTCCAACTACAATTTGAGACACAATCAGATAATCAGCGCACTCTATTGATTGACCAACTGATAGCCCCTCAATCTAATGTGGTAACTGGGCCTAATGAAGATCTGATTGAATCACTCATCCATGATATCAACAATTATCTCATGGGAGTGAAAGGATTCAGCCAACTGTTTGAAACCGAATTGTATTCTCCCTCCTTATTAAAAGAGATGGCCGGTTCAATTGAAATGTCGACCGAACAGATACAGAAATTGATCAGCATAGTGATAGAGGAAAAGACTGTCCGTGATCAACCAACAGAGCTTCAACTTGTATCCATTGACCCCAGTGAGCTGCTTAAATCAAGACAAGATTTGTTTGTGTCACAAGTGTATCACAAACAGTTGAAATTCTCTATCACACCCAGTAAGGAACCAGTCTGGATAGTGGCTGAAGAATCTCATTTTCTCAGAGTAGTAGATAATCTTCTCCACAATGCTGTAAAATTTACCCCTCAAGGGGGAAGAGTGCAACTGAGGATTTACGATCGAGGAGACGAAGTGATAATTGAAATTGAAAATGAAGGACCTTCAATACCTTTAGAATATCAGGAAATAATATTCGAAAAATATGTGAAAATCAGCGGTTTGAATGGGTTTGGCATAGGTCTGGCGTTTTGCAAGGAAGCCATGCATCAAATGAATGGCAAAATAAAGCTTATTTCCCCGTTACCAGGAGAGGAGCACGGGGCAAGATTTGTTCTCAGCTTCAAGAAAGCCAAAACGTAATCGATCGATCTGCTGTGACCCTCGTTGCCAACCAACTTTTTGACGCTCAAAAGTCGATGATCGATCGGTTTCACTTTCAACCAATCTTTTGGACCCCAAATAGCGAGTTTTTTTCATGATCGATCGATAAAGGTGTGGCGATATAAAAAAATAAAACAAGACTTAGGTGAAATATACTTCCCAATCATTAAAATAACATTTCTCCAACACAATTAATTGGATTGGCTGAAGCAGATATGTCCCATGCACCCACTACTCACATCGTGGATTTATTTGAACGTGGTAAACATCAGGAAATACAAGAAACTTTATCGTTTGATGATGATGTGACGCTTGGTGATCAGATTGTATTGGCAAGGAGTATAATGTTGCTTGGTCAATACACCGACGCATTAGATTTCTATGGGAAGCAACTAGATCTATCCATAACGAATCCAACTACAGTAGAATTGGGGCTTGTGGCAGGTTTTTTGGAACTCATTAATCATTACGACACCAACCATAAATACACGCAATATTTTAAACGAGTGCAACCAAGTATCAGTTGGGGATTGGATGACAATCAATCGGTATACCAATATTATCAAGCTATAATTCAGCGAGAGTTGGGTCATAACAGCCAGAAAACTGGAGACTTACGAGCGTCGCTGCAACAGCTGGAGAAAGCTCAGTCTTCATTCAAGATTTTACACAGACCGTTTGATGAGATAATTTGCTTTATTGAATTGGCAGAGACACATGCACTATTTGGTAAAATCAGTACAGCGATGGATATGGTACATCAGGGGATGATGATCGAAAAACGCTTGAGAAACAATTATGCAAAGCTATGTCTCGACCTCAAGGAAGGAATCATCCTAGGCCGATCCGGTAATATCTCAAAAGCGCATGACGTATTTCTGAAAACCGAAAAATCACTCAGGAAGACCCAATATTATAAGGAAATAGCAGCGATTAACAACAGCCTCTCAATTACCTATAATCGCCAGACCAAGTTCAACAAAGCACTGTTCCATGGAGATCTCACTCGTCAAACAGCTTTCGATTATGGTTTCGCCAACCTAGAGGCTCTGGCTCTTCAGAATTTAGGCAATGTGTTTTATTTTCAAGGGAAGTTGGGAAAAGCGCTCGATAGTTACATTAAATCGCTCGAATATTTCTCTCTTCAGGAAAATCAACGCAATCAAGCTGGATTATACCAAAATATAGCTCTCACCATGGATAGACAAGGCGATTCTCATCAGGCTTTAGAGCTTCTGTATAAGGCTGAGAACATTCAGATAGAGCTTGCCATGGAGGGCGAACTTGCACGAGTTACATTTAACATTGGTGAAATCCACAGCCGTTTGGGGAATTTAGTAATTGGGGAGAAATATTTGCGCCAGGCATTAAAATTGTCAAAAGAGGTTACAAATGGCTATTTAGAAGCGAAATCTCGCGGTCAATTGGCAACCATAGCTATTCTGCGAGGTTCGTTTACGGAAGCAACTACTCATCTGACCGCAGCTATAAGTTTATATCAAGAGTCAAGGAACGAGTTAGAGCTTGCAAAAGCATTGATTGATATTTCGATGTTGGATCGCTATACCAACAATCTCAGCACTTCTGAAGGACATCTCTTAAAGGCAGAAAACCTTATCGTGAAGATCGGGGACCAACTTACGCATGCAGATATCTTACTCAAATTGGCCGAATTGGCATTCGAGTTAGATAAAATCGACGATATAAGAAAATACAAGAATCAGATAAACAAGCTTGCGAAGAATGTTAATAACAAACACCTTGATGCACGAGCTCAACTAGTTGAAATACTGTATCTGAGCAAAATGGGAGATCTAGAGTCATGGGTAGAAATCAAAAAGATACTCGACAAACTTGTCAATCAAGAAATAGAGGATTTTGATCTCTACGCTTCAACAATTTTGTACCTTTGTCAATATTTAATCTTGGAATATAAATCAACGAATCGAGAGGTGACACTGGAATTAGTCCTCGTGTATCTGGATGAATTATTCGTTGTTTCTACCAAGCAGGGAAACACGATTCTCGTGATTGAAATTCTCACTTTGCAAGTTAAGATCGCGTTGATCGAAAAGAATTATACGGTGGCAAAATTCTTAGTAAATGAGGCTCTAGAGGTTGCAAACACTGCCGAAATCGACTTTCTAAAAATAAAATTGTCAAACCTGAAGATTGAGGTAGACCATGTCATACAACCAATACTCTCTCCACAGTCGACGTCAAAACAGAGAGGACCCGAGCGGTCAACTGAGATTGATGAGGTGCTAAACGATATAAACAATTACCTCCTGAGCGTGGCGGGGTTTAGTGAATTATTTTATTCTGAGATTAACTCATCGGAGGAAATCAGAACCGTTGTTGGATCACTGGAGGTATCGAGTAAGGCAATCCAAAAACAGATCTCCGGAATTTTGAAAAGAGCACAAATTTCTGAAGCCAAGGTCACGTCCCGGATACTCGTTCCGACTGAATCGATCGATATTGTAGCTGTCATCAAGCAACGAGAAAAGCTCTATGCATCCCAGTTTCGCTTAAAATCTATCACCTTGGACTATGTCAACTTAGACCGGCCGCAATTCCACCGTACAGATGAGGATCGACTAGTTCGAATATTGGATAGGCTCCTGTTTGATATGCTGAAATATAGTCCCAATGACGGAAGAATACAAGTCCTAATGAACACAGACGAAGTTGATTTTGTTAACATTGAATTCCAAGTAGAAGGAAAAGCCTTGCCTAAGACAGACCTTGATAAACTGGAAGATCATTCACAGATCAAAGATTCTTTTATCGATCGCATGTATGCATTGGTGAAATGTCAAGAATTAATGAGACAAATGAACGGAGATTTAGCGGTTATCTCGCCAATTACTGGGGAAAATTACGGCATGCAAATTATCCTGAAACTTCCAAATGAAACCTAATGGCTCAAACTTGGAATGAAAGAAAATCGTTGATGTTGGGATCATTGGGCACCACGTTAACCTCAAAACTATCTATCTCTTGCTCTAAGTGGATAATCCGGGGATTCTCTGGACAATCATACGGACACCACTTACAGTACACGCCTGGTTCAGGGAGTATCTCAGCCGATTTTTTGATGAGCCAAAAATCACGATTATATCGATCAATCTCATCATCGATATTAGGCCAGATAGGATTGGTCCAGAGATGATACATCAGCAACCTGTCGATCGAACACGGGTAAACAACAGATCGATCATGGCATTGGCTGCTGAAGGGCAATGATATTTTACTAAACAGAGGAGTTGATTAAAATGTAATTTACTTAAGTCACGGAACTACTGGATCGATCGATCCTTTGACGTTGTCTGTAATATACTGAAAGGAGGAGATACGTCAAAACTGTGATTATCCATGTTATTGAGTTGGCAGAATATGAGGTGGACGCTGCTTTTGTTGACCTATTGGTTGTCTTCAAGTTGGAATGACTAGTCGTATTGATCGGATCGCTCGGAGCAGATGCATCCAGTTCAAGTCCATAAAAATCAAAATTTACTTCAAAGCTCTCGCTGGTTCCGTTTATACCATCGAAAGTCTTCGGGGTTATTTGCAGTTTGTTAACAATTACACTGATCTCTGTTAAATCATATTTATCGCGTTCAATTTCTCCAAAAATAACACTTTCATTGAACCCTCTTCCTACTCGTGACGAGAAATTATTTTGTGACGTAAAAATTATTTCATCATCATTTCCACCAAAAAATTTTGTGAAATCATCAAATCTGAGCTTATCGCTTAGATTGAAGACACCAGTCATTCCATCAAAGAGATTTTCTGTTTGTACAATTACATCCACTACTTGAACGGTAAAGCTGGTTGAAGTATAAGTATAGCTCTCCCACAATTCACCTCGTAATAACCACGTTGTAAGAAGGATTTCACTAGTTACATTTGGAATCGAGTGATTTCCATTTAGATGAACCGCTGTTACATTGAATACTGGCATTGACAAGCCAAAAAGAAGAAAACAACTTATTGTCGCAATTGCTAGTTTTTGCAACTTGTTCCTCCTATAAATATTAATCCGATGCAGAGTCTCGTTGAAATGATCTATTTATTTATTATCTTTGTTTTACTAACATTAACCTTACCATCCCGATAAAGATTAGGCAAATCTATCACAAGTTTTCCTAAAAAACAACGCTAAGGCTGGAATCGGGACCACCTATGTAAAATGAATCCTCACCAATTGTTACGAACACCACGGTTCGGACTAGTTTGGATTCACGCCAATCAAACTTCACCTGACTCGTCATGACAAGATTAACAGATTCATTGAATGCCAATTTGTAGTTATGGAAAACAATTGTATTAACAGAGCTCCCCAACAAATTAATTCTCGTTTGATTAACTCAAAGTCTTCAGAAATAATTGACACTTCTTTTGACTTTTTTAACAAATTGGGCATTTTTTTTCTGCTAAGTACTTCGGTTTTTGATTCCAGAATACTAACATTTTCATTTTCTAATTTCGGTATATTGCTTGAATGGGCTATAGCGTTTCTTATTTTACGATAAGGATCATTTAAACCAATTCCCTTAATTCTGAATAATGAATTTAAGACAAAATGTAATTTTTCTATCATACTATACAATTTCAGAATATCAAAGTTTACTTCACGAAATTGTTTTCCTTTTGCCTTCATCTCAAATTTATGTCGAATGAATGCCAATGCTGCATCTAAATCCTCTTCTTTAGAATACAAATAAGTCCATTGAATAAAATCTTTAAATTCTTGATCCTGATATATGCTTTTAGCGTTTGGGGTGTTGTAAAGGATGAAAGTCGGATCGCACTTGAGCCATTGATTATTTCATCAGGGTTCTTCTTATTAGGCTACTTATG
>JACZSS010000426.1 GCA_022574115.1 Candidatus Heimdallarchaeota archaeon
GATTTCAAAAATGGGACTAACTCCCTTTAAAAGAAATTTTGAATCCTCAATTTGAATTTCAATGTCTCCAAACTTAATAAAAGTGGTTTTAGAAAGTTTTGGTTTGAAGAATTCCATGTCTTGGATGTGTTGAGATTTTGAAATTGCATCTAATGTCAGGTAAATTCCTGATAAAGAAAGTTTAATGGACGATATAACATCTTTGTAAAATAAGTTTAGATTAACAGACGACCATTTTGGGATAACAAATGGATTACTTGGCTGCTCATCCGTTTTAGCGTCAAGAATGGAAGTGTTGAGATCATAAATTAACTTCCCTTTATCAGTTTTCGATGTTTTAAGATCATATGCCCAAAGTTTCCCGAGAGGGAATTTTGCCTCCGGGGTCCATAATACCAAGTATTTACCAGATACATTTACATACACTTCGGAATCGCTATTGATATCAAAATCAGAGAGTTGTTTTGAATCATTAGTCAATAGATCATAGAATAGGTATTTATCATCCAAATCAGGAAAACAGAGAAAACCGTGTTTGAAGTGCTGAAATGAGGATTGCAAGTCACCACTTGTATCAATCTGAAAATAATTTGGCAAATTACTTAATCGCAAATTAGCATCGAGGAAAAACTCTTGGAGATCTAAAGGTATAATCTGACCATTCCGAATTTGAAGAAATTTGAACTTATTTTCAATCTTAACTATATACTCGGATGTTGCTTCTATAAATCTCACAAATTGGAAATCTGAAGAATTAAAGGAAATAGACTTCGCTTCATTCTCGACCTGAATCACCACTATGCTAAAATTCAAGCCGATAAGAGATACAGCGCCGTGAAAATATTCCACTCCTAGGTCTGTAGTCTGTTTTAGGAGGTGGTGGAACTGCTTGGCGACCAAAATTTCCAGTGGATACTTTTCTTTAGAATTATAAAGAATGTCTGTCTGTAGCTTTATTTCATTTTGATCTTGAATTATCTTTTTAATTCTTTTCGAATTTCTTGAAATAGATCTGTTCTTCGGAATTAATTCAACCCCAGCTTGAGTCAATGACAGTTGTTTCCTTAACCAGACGATGCCTTTGGCATCAAGTCGTAGTTGATTCTCCAATTGAACAATCTCTTCGGATGTTTCATCTTGCTTAATGAGAATTGGAGGTAACCTGTTTCTTACGATTAGATAGCCGAGAGGATAATTTGCCATCGTTTTTACCTCTCCAAAATATTCAATACTTCTAAGCTCCTTTCCAAGTATGTAATCCCATATTATGATTTTTTTCCTAAATTGAATTGCCAATAAGTCAGAATATTGTATCCAATGCATTGAGATCAATCTCTGGCTAAATTTTGGAAGAAATTCAATGATCGATCCCTGTAAGTTACTCAGGTCTCTAAAATTGATGTTAAAGACAACTAATGTCCCTGAAATATCAATCATTGCAACTTTATCGTTCTCACTCAGGACTAGATGGGTTATTTTCCCAAAGTCAAAATTGATCCATGAGTACAAATAGCTTGGATATTCTATGATAGCACTCCCTCAATTGTCGTCCTAAGCTTTTTCCTACTAAAGTGTAAAAAAGGGAATAGTACCCCCGCTTAAGAGCAGTAACGCAGTGATGCGTTCAATGAGCCGTGTGGCTACACGAGCCAGATCCAGGCCTCTAAAAGTTCGGGAAGCACGTTGTGCCTCTTCGTCCCAAGAAGGGAATGGATCGTAAGGCGAGCAATGACACACGGTTGGTGTCAATGATTAGATATTGACATTTACGCGACGATAACATCGCATCATCGATCTAAACAATTTTTTCAAATTGCTTTTTCGAACGCCGAGAGTACTATTATTTGTCATCATTACCTAAAAAAAATAAATATAGCGGAATTGCTAGCGGAATATGTTTAAGATCTGGGAGGAATTCGCTTGTTGAACAAAATTTGGATAGTATCACCCAACGACCACAATTATTGCAATAGAGATAAAATAAAGAGCAGTTACAAATGCTCCTTCCTTTAACTCAAGCTTTAGATCATAAGTTATGGCTACCCCAATAATTGTCGTAAAGACCGCGATAAATATCCTGGCAACATGGTTATGAAACCAAGAATCACAGATCCCACAAAACCTGCTCCAAATACAGTCGAGAGTACTTCAGCACCTAAGGCTAGAAATTCAGAAGCCACAGAAAGCACAACTAGCCAAAAAATTCCGATTAGAATGATTGTGGCTAAACTCATTTCATTCGTATTTCCAAGGAATTTTTTAATATTCCCTCACCCAAGAGAGGAAATCATATCTCTGCTCAATTCGATGTCTTATCAAGTAAGTTTTGACAGATATTCAATTTTATGGTGTCAATAAATCCGGAGTTCTTGGAAACATTATGGTCTCTCGAACGTGATTAACACCAGTTATCCATCGAATTAAGCGTTCAAACCCGAGACCAAATCCGGCATGAGGGGCTCCGCCATAATTAAACATGTTAATATACCACTCGAATGATTGAGGATCCATTCCTTCTCTTACAATTCGTTCACGTAAAACTTTCGAGGAATTAACTCGGACACCACCACTTGATAATTCACCGATCCCTTCCGGAGCAACTAAATCCAATGATAAAGTAGTATCAGGATCATCTGGTTTTGAGGCATAATACATCCCTCTGAGTTCCTTAGGAAAATGAGTAATGAAAAACGGCTTACGCATGTGTTTTGACAGTTGAACTTCTGCAGGTGTACTTAGATCACCTTCGGGTTCTTTGAAACCTTCTTCTTTCAAAGCTTCTTCTGCTAATTTTGTCCCAAGTTTTTTTGCTTCATAAAAGTCTATACGCTGGAAAGGAAGACTTGGTACGTGCAGATCCGAACGTCCTAAAAGGCTCAACTCCTCGTCGCAGTGTTGAATGACGTGCTTAATTACATGATGAACAAGTTGTTCTTGAACTTGCATAATGGTTTCGTCAGTACCAAAAGCAATTTCAGTCTCAATCTGGTGAAATTCAGTCACATGTTTGGGCGTTCTTGATTTCTCAGCTCTCCATGATGGAATAATTCCAAAGACTTTCTCATGGACTGCTATCGCAGCTTGTTTGTAGAATTGACAACTCTGAGCAAGCACGGCATCCTTTTCAAAATATTCAACTTTAAACATTTCCGCACCACCTTCGGTTGCCGATCCCAGTACATATGGGGTCCAAATTTCAAAGAAACCGTTCGAAGTGTAGAAATCTCTAACTGATTTTCCGACGTGATGTTTTATCTTGAAAATCGCAATTGACTCTGGTCTTCTGATGGACAACTGGCGATATTCAAAGATTGTATCTATGAGCGTCTCTGTTTTCTTCGAAGTCAAATCAATAGGAAGGGGGTCTGAAGGGGCTAGTAAGGTTATTTCGGTTGGTTTTAACTCAGCTCCGGTCAGTGATCTACTATCCACTACAATTTTTCCTACAACCCTGATTACCGACTCAATTGTCAATTGCTTTGCCATATTCCACAATTCCTCTGGGTCACTATCCTTTTTGACCACTATTTGTGCAATGCCCTGACTGTCTCGGATTTTTATGAAAATAATTTTACCTTTATCTCGATGGACCGTCATCCAACCTGCGATTATGGCTTCCTTACCCTCATTTTCAGAAG
>JACZSS010000427.1 GCA_022574115.1 Candidatus Heimdallarchaeota archaeon
ATCTTCAAGTTTTGATACTATGTTCTCCAAGTCTATTGACTCAAAGAAGGCTAAATTATCTTTAAAATCGGGTGAAATCAATTCACTCAATTTACCCGGATGCATTATAGCAATATCATAAAAAGTCTCAATTTTGGCTTTCCTTAAATCACCTTCTATTTTTTGAGGTAGTCCCAAGTAAGATAAGTTAACGAAAAGTCTGCGATTAAGGTTTGCGTCCGTGTTATTTACCGCAAAATGCACCAACTCGGTCAAAGTCTTAGCTCTGCCTTCATACAACGACTTTTCAAGTGCTAACTTAGAAAGCTGTATGTCTTTCGCTAAGGATTTTCCGATTGATTGTTTTATTATTTTTATTCTGGAATCAAGATTCTCCAATGATTTGGGCAATTTTCCTTTGATTTCGGGATATAAAATCAAATCAATTATTGTCGAAATACCTGTGCTAAGTAAAGTTTTCGTCTCATTTAAATTGAGGTGAGCACCAATCTCCGTCAGGATAATTTTTGAATCGAGCAGAGTTTGTAATTCTTTTGGCACCTTGATCGACTGTAGCAGTGGATGAGAATTTGGGTCGGATAGCTGGTATAAAGTGATATCTGATAAATCAAATTTGTCAAACCCTAACTTATCACCAATCGTTCTTAATCCATATTTGGCATGATCTTCGGTTAATGCCGGCGCGTTTAATGCTATTTTTTGTAGCTCTATTACTCTCTTCTTTGTGAGTCCACTTAGCTGAACTAGCTTGTCTGGCGTACTTAGGATAAAGCTCGCAAGTGTGATGATATTCCGTTTGCATAAATTCCAAAGTTCAAGAGGTTTGATTCCTGGAATGACAGCAACTGATTTTGATAAATCGTGAACATAGTTTTTGATCGTTTTTGCAGGTGCAGTATCTATTTTTTGGAGTAAGTTCGCAGACTGCCAAGTTGCAGTCCAAAGTTCATACAATCCAGGTGTTGACTGACCCAAGGCGGTTTCCGCTGCAGTTTGAACCTCAGATGGTATTTCTTTCTCTCGAATAACTCTTAGTTTTTCGCTCGTTAGTATAGATATGATCTTCTCACAAGATTCGGGTGACCGCTCAGACAAATCATTAAGATCTTGGATCAATTTGTCTAGACGAACGTACTTCAATTGAATCTTCGTACCTTCAAAGACTTGAATATTTTCAATAACTAATCTCGAAAGTGGAATTCTTAACAAATCGCGGATCTCGTTCAAAGTTCTTTTCTTTATTCCCTTGAATTCTTCCAAAGTCCTTGGGGCACTGAGTAAATCTTGGACTGTTAAGCCAGAATCCTTCACCCGATTAAAATTTGCCGCGGAAAGAGCCTTCAGTAAATCGAGAGGCAATGCGATATCCGAATTAATATAGTTATCCAAGTCTTCTTTTGATTGTAAATCTTCACGAATATTCTCAATACTTCCAAAAATCATCGGATTGGTAAGCGCATCGAGAATGGAACTGCATCGATGCATATGTACGGCTTCCTGAAGATCCTTAGCAGGTATTTTCAATAACAATAACGATGTTGAGAATTTCTTAATAAGCGCAGTTAGATTTCTAGATGGCTCAAAATCGTATTTTGACCCAACTAGTTCTTGCATGGTTTTTATTCTTCCTTCTGCAACTTTTTGTTGAATTGGTATTGAGTTTTTGGAGTAGGCAGTCCAAGCAATAGTAATCATTTCTACGATCAGCTCCTGAGGGGCGCCTTGATTTCTAAGGACTAGAACCGATTCGATCACCGAATGAGCATCATTGTTCTCTGCGATTTCTCGCTCTCCTGGTGTTCCAGCCAAATAAATTGTTGGTGCATTCATGAACTGTTGCAAAGTACTTATGATCCCTTTTGGATTTTCAAAAACCGCAATTTCGTCAAGATAAAGTAATTCTTGAGATGCCAATTGTTCCTTTTCATCACCAGTAACAGGAATTTGACTTAGTGGAATACCAATATCTCCCATGCGTGCTTCAAAAACCTCGGGATCAAAAATTTCAATAATATTGTTCCAATATTTTTGAGTTGATTTAGTGATCTCTGCTAAGTACTTAGGACTTTGTTGAATGATCTTTTCAACAGTTCTAATGCTATGAGCTTTCAGCGCCCTATAGGCAAAAGGAGGGATATCCAATAGCGATATGGGCGTTGATCCTTGTTTCAGAATTTTTATTAGAGAACCGGTTTGCGATAACTCGGCTTTAATCAGTGCGAGATCTGAAGTCTCATCAGGAGTATATTCAAGAGCAATATCTCCGATAGTCTTGTTTTCAATATCTTCATAATTCCCAGTGAACTCCGTAACTAAATGAGTTAATTTAACAGGTATCGATAATACTGAAACTAAATTGTTGACTGTACGTATGTGTAATTTAGTAAAATCGATCTCATCGGCGTTAAGCCAGACATTGCTCAGTGGTGTATAAGAATTATTCGTATGCATGACTGACTGTATCGGTAAAACTGCTGAGGCAAGAAATGGTCTAATATCAGAAATAACGAGACTTATTCTTCTCAGAGCTTCTACTGCGTCAAGATCATTTAACAGATCATCATATCCAATCATTAGAGCCTCTCCAATGGTCAAAATGTCATGCTTCGCCAATTTATCTACCATCAATTTATCCAATTCTCTAATATCAGCTAATTTGATTTTTATCACCTGCTGTAGATTAAGGACCTGTTTTAACAGATATTGCTCTCCTTGAAAAGTGTCTTCAGATAACTGAAATACAACTTCTTGCAAAGTATCTAATGGATTCATTTCGAAAAACCCGGATCTTGCGATTGAACGCAGATCTTGTCTGGTAAATGCATTTAACTCTCGTAGTTGGACACCTCTATCATCCTCTGTCTTGAGGATTGCAGATCTTGTTATGTTCTTTATGAGGTGTTGTGCTTCCGAATTTTTCATACCCAGAAGCTTGCCAATTTTTTGAGGTTTTTCCAAAACCACATCGATAATTCGTGTGTAACCCTTCTTGTGTAACAAATTGGCGTCTTTGAAGAGAACATCTGGTGTAAATAATACAGATTTGTCGAATGCTTCAATTAAGGCTCCAAAATCCAATGCAAATTTGAGATTTTCAAATCGTTCTGCTGGAAGTCCTGTTCTCTGCTCTAAGATTGGATCTCCGGTTAAGATTAGATCCAATATGGAAGTAATTTCATTTTCTTGAAGAATAGTGACTATTTCTTCACCTAACTCCTCGATGGTAGTTGTGATAGGAAGGTTAATGATTTTCTTTATGGTACCAATTGGTTCAAATGGAATAATTGTAGATTCCCAAGTTTCTTCGGATGTAGTGAAATACAGATCTTCAATGGTGATTAGGCCAAGATCTCGTAAGTGGTCCAAATGATCCGATCTAAGAATATCCAGATCGGAAAGTCGAATGCCTGCTTCTTGGAGAATTATTGAATTTTGTCTTTCTTTAATTTTTTCTGGTTCCCATGCCAAAATTTTGCTCAGAGCTTGCTCTGAGCTCCGACCCCGATGGAGTCGGGGTCGGGAGTTCCAATAAATCGAGAATGACCCGACTCATCGAGGACGCTCGACCTCGGTCGGAGCTCGACGCTAGTCGGCATCTCGACGGAAGTCGGACCTGCCGAAGGGACATGCTTGG
>JACZSS010000428.1:0-1569 GCA_022574115.1 Candidatus Heimdallarchaeota archaeon
GTTTTTTATAAAACCATTTTTAGATGTTTTAGAAGAAAATAAAATACCAACATTATGTTTTGATTTAGATTATACTTTAAAAGGTACTACAAATATTCTTGAAGAAAGATTAAACACTCATTTTAATTGGATGCCAATTGAACATCTCTTAAAAAAGAGAGGCCAAAAAGCAGGTAGAATAAACATATCCGATAAAGATGTGAAAGAGAATACTGATTTTTCAACGATAAAGAAATTGTCTAAGGCTTTAGCCAAAGGTGATCTGAAAATGAAAGACGTACCAACAATCAAACCTGTTTTCAGGCTAAGTCCTCCAAGAAAGGGATTCAGATCACTGAAGAATCCTTACAACAGGCGAGGTGACTTGGGTTACCGGGGTGAAGCTATTAATCAGCTCATCTCAAGGATGGCATAATAAAATGGTAGTTCGAAGAACGAAAAAAGTTCGTAGGCAACGCGGTGGCAGATCACACGGCTGGGGCGTTGTAAGGGATCACAAGGGTGCAGGTATGCGCGGTGGTAGGGGAGGCGCTGGGTTAACCCAGCACAAATGGATTCAAACAGTCATATTGGCTAAGCTTGAGGGTCGTAAGCCATTGGGACGATATGGATTCAAACGACCACAGCAATTTGCCAAAAAATACGGCACGTTGAATGTGAGTCATTTAGATCAAAGTATCGATACACTCGTTAAAAACGGTCAAGCCAAGCTCACCGGTAAAATTTACACAATTGATCTCAAAGAACTGGGAATCACTAAACTTCTTGCTCAAGGAGATATTTCTCGAAAGATGAAGGTTTCCGTTGATCGGGCAACTGATCGAGCAGTTTCAAAAATTGAGGCAGCCGGTGGTTCAGTAGCACTCTTAGCAAAATAAATCAAATCCATCGAAAACATAACACTATATCCGACGGACTCATAAACCTAATGCCGGGATCCATAAAAAGATAATGTTTAAAACCTAATAATCAAATCTTTGTCTGTGAGCTCGAAAGAAGAAATCATTGCTGAATTTGTACAGAAAATCAAGGAATCGATCACTGAGCTTTCTACTGAAGACAAAATAGAAGTTCTCAGAGAAATATTCAATTTCACGGCAAAAATTATGGAGGAATTAATGCCAGATTATATCGAGATGGTGGCAAGACTTGGGATGGAAGAAGAAAATTATGATGCGTTTCATAGCTATGTCGACACCATTATGGACGGACTAGAAAAACTGAATACCACTAAGGAAGGACGTCTTATTAGGGAGGATGTAGAGGCGATGATCATAAAAATTTCAGAAGTAAGTGCAAAAACACAACAGAAAATACTCTCTGCTGAAACAAACCGAAAGCGAATTTTGGAATACTTGGATGAAATACTGGGACATAAATAATTTCGATCGATTAGTCATTTCTGGTCTCGTATCTAATCAATTTTGGTGATCACATTGTTGGATCTATCGATTCAGTGCCTTCAGTGGATTTATACATTATTAACCTTCCATTCCCTGTCGGACGAATGGTGCGACTTTAGTCCCGAGTAGCTTTATCGAGTGTAAAAATTTATCATGCGGCAGCCCT
>JACZSS010000428.1:1579-3634 GCA_022574115.1 Candidatus Heimdallarchaeota archaeon
TCAGACTAAATCGTGAAATACCACCAAGTGCTGCGCTATGTCTTAGAATTTTCTCTGCAATCTCTTCTGGATCACCAACTAAAAAGGCACCGGATGGACTATTTTGTAGATTAAAGCGTTCTTTCGTTACTGGTGGCCATCCTCTTTCTTTCCCAATTTTGGTAAATATTTCTGCGTAACCCGGGTAGTACTCCTCAACAGCTTCGTCATGAGTATCTGCTACATAACCTGGAGAATGTACTCCTATTCTCATATTTTCAATAGGGTGTCCAGCCTCATACCATGCCTCTTTGTACAAATCAACTAGCGGACGAAATCGATGTGTTTCTCCTCCAATTATCGCCACCATAAGTGGCATTCCCAAGAGGCCCGCACGAACAAATGAAGCAGGTGTACCACCAACTCCTAACCATATGGGGATTGGGTTCTGAAGTGGTCTGGGATAGATCGACTGATTAATCAGTGGAGGACGGAAATTGCCTGACCAAGTAATCTGTACATTTTCACGAATTTTCAGGAGCAGGTCTAATTTTTCAGAAAACAGGTTATCATAATCCTTCAGATTGAAGCCAAATAATGGGAAAGCGTCCGTAAACGAACCCCTACCGACAACCATCTCCGCCCGACCTTTAGATATCAAATCTAAAGTAGCATAGTTTTGGAAAACACGTACAGGATCAGCAGTACTCAGTACGGCAACTGCACTAGTTAATCGAATACTCTTAGTACGGGCAGCAGCTGCAGACAAAATTAAAACTGATGCTGAATCAAGAAATTCTTTTCGATAATGTTCACCTATTCCAAATACGTCAAGACCAAATTTGTCTGCTTCTTCTATTCGTTCAAGTAATTCTTCCATCGAGTTAACATTATCGATCTGATCATTCGCTCCATCAATTGATTTGGCTGAGGCAAAACTGTCAATTCCAATTTCCATCATATTTTTTTTGCTCATAGAAAAACCTACTAAATATCGCCATAAAATTATGAAATCAGTCGAATATAGGACACTTTGGTTTCCGGTACTTTGGCTAATTCAATTATGACCACCTCTAGAAGCGGGGTTGACATCCAACGTATAAAAGATTGTGTTGTACTAGTTTTTCAACTTTTACGGAAGGGAGAATACATTAATTAGGTGATCTCACTAGTTAATAGGTAGAAAAATAGAGGCTTGTGTTCTGAGTTTAAGAGAATCCTATGTGAACAAGAAGCAGTTGAGTATGTGAGTGATCATTTGGCAAAAAACGAGATCAAAAATTCTATCAACTTTGTAAACTAAGTTGATGCAAAATCGATTATCTGACAATTAATCCGCAATTTCACAAACTCGGAGTGGCATCCGGTTATATATTCAGAAGAAAATTGTCAGGTCGATACAATCTAATCACCGCTTACCAGCATCCATTGTATATTGAACATATCTTTAAGCATTGCAAATCTGGGTTTATCAATTTCATTCCCAATTTTAAGTTAATTTAGAATGTAAAATCAATAAATCAGAATCTTGAGCTAATCGAACTGATTTTCAATATAAGTTTATCAATTTTTTCAGTTCGCTGATAAACACGATCGAGATCCATTCGGAGAAGATCCTTGGTTTCATTTAGCTCTCTAATCAGATCTTCCATATCTACAGAAGTCACTCTAGTATCGATTGGATCATACTGTTGCGTTAGTTTCCCTGCTGATCGGGCTTCGGTACCCATTTTACTTCGCCGTGGAACGGATGAACGCTCATACCTTCGGGTCCGATGCGTAGTTCGTAGCGCAAAGGGGCGTCCCCATCCGGGTCACGTGCCCGGATGCTGTAGGAAAACTCACCGTCCTTGAAGAAGCCCTCGGGATCCTCGACCGTCGCCCCTCCGCGCGCAGCACTCGCGTAGACGGCGTCCGCCAGGCGATGGGCGGGCAGCGCCTGAGCGAAGCTGGGGACCGCGGTGCCGCCGTCGCGCACGGAGTTGAGAAACGAAGTCGCAGGGTTGGCCGGCGTATCACCAAACGCGTCTGCCAGGGCCTGCCTTCTAGCACCTGCTCTTCTTCCCCCGCGAAGCG
>JACZSS010000429.1 GCA_022574115.1 Candidatus Heimdallarchaeota archaeon
ACTTCAACTTAAACATTCACTAATTTAATTCTTCGCGAAGGACACCATTTTCTTTATCAATCAACCGCGTTAAGCTTTGCGCATGGATTGATCGATCAAGACTAATGAGGAGTTCGATCGATCGAATAACCAGAAATCTAGACCTCGAGATAATTTTTAACGGGATGATCAGATCGATCGACTAAGTTGAACTGTTCATCCAATAGTCGTTATTGATCGATTCATCTCAGCAAACGAGTTTGCCGAACCAGTAATGTTGATATGACTCCTCTTACTTATTTATTTATTCAAGATAAAGTATCGGTCTACAGACAATTGCTAGGTGAAAATTTTGATCGTTTGCAAGATTCAAGTTTAAAGCTATTTCATGACAGCATCGAAGGTGTTCAGATCTCAGGTATATTATATTTCCAGCCATTTCCATCGCCAATTTCCAATATCATCACGAAATTAATGAAATTTCCAAAAGGAAAACATAAGATGATTGTTCGAGTCGGGAAAATGGAAAATCTGGAGATCTGGAAAAGAAAAACGAAAAAATGGGGTCTGAATTCTACGTTATCTGTGAATCGACGATATCTCTTGGAAAAGATAGGACCACTCACACTGCAAATAAAATTAAAAGTGACTGAGAATCAAATAGTTTACCGCTCTCAAACTTCCAAAGTAGTTAGATTTAGATTACCAACTAAGTTATCGGTCCACTTAATGGCAACAGAAGAAATTCACAAAGAAGGTTGGAAACCAAAAGTCATTGTTAGATTACCATTTATTGGAAAAATAATTAAGTATAGAGGGTTTGTCATGCTTGATGGCGATAGAAATTTCTGATACTTTGAATATTGCTCTGATCTTACTCATAGGTCAAGGAGTCATGGGTGCGTTTGATACGCTTTGGTATCATGAATATCGAAGTAAATTACCATCTAACAAAGAAGCAAAGACGGAATTGAGACTACATTCCCTACGTTCATTCATTTATGCGATAATTTTCGGAACCATCGCTTGGCTAGAATGGAATGGACTTTTTGTTGTTGGTTTAGTTATGCTATTGATAGCAGAGATCATAATAACGTTAATGGATTTTGTAGAAGAAGATACGTTTAGAACATTGGAAAAAGGAGAGAGAATCTCCCATGCTTTGATGGGGATAGTATATGGAGGATTCCTTGCATTCTTTATTCCGGAACTGATCATCTGGTTTTCAAACGATAGCGGCTTTTCGCGGATCGACTATGGTATTTACAGTATTTTGCTTTCGTTGATGGCATTGGGAGTCCTTGGGTCTGCAGTTCGAGATGGGCTGATCGGATTTAGTGGCAATCCAGATGCGAGCTTAGTTCAGTGAGATTTGAAGTCTGTAGTACTTCTGATCAAATATTTGGTAAGTGGCATACGGAGGTACAGATCGAGGATTTGTTCGGATCACCAAGAGAGTTGATTCGCAAATGTACCATTCCGCCTCATCTGAAACGATTCGAGGGCGGACGAAGCGGACGCAAAGTGACTGCCTTTGCCGGACTTGCCGTGATGCAACATTCAAGTGGCCAAAAAGAGAGACATTGGGGTATCAGTAAAGCCGGTCCACCGCTTACAAATTGATTTCATACTCTCAAATGGATCAAAATTGGATATTAATGACTATGAACTCCAAGATATTTTTGGAACGAGTCTGCAGAATGAGATAATCCAGAACAAATATCAAGATAGAAACCTCTTCAAAGAAATCTGGAAATTAAATGGACAGAAATTTCTAAAGCTCTTCAATCGAAGATCACCTGAAAGAGCTTATCCAGATTACATGAGGAATATCCTTGAGGTATCGTTACAAAGTTTATTCAGTTCAAATAAATCGATTGTACAGCCTTGGTTGACGCGGCTGAGATGTGGTGAAATTTTAGTGATATATTCTGCACGGCAATTATCCTCACTCAGGGTCTACATCAAAGATTTAGCGGCTGCAAATTGGATGACAATTTTTGAAAACTCAGAAGACGAATATTGTTGGATTTTAACCTCACTGCTCAAATCAGAGATACCAAGACTAGATGGTCTGATAAATCAAAAGCGTGAAAAAGGAATCATTGCTCAAATAAAAGGATTAGAAGCCTACATAAATCGGTCGGCCAAGTAATAAGAGTTGAATCCAATTTGAATCGGTTTTCATGCATCCGAGGAGTCCCATTTCTTAAGTTCTGGTCCGAATCCGTTAACCCATTTCCATAATCCAGTAGTTTTGTCGATTTCCGATATGTTAAGTACCCATCGATCGATCTTCGATATTAAGAAAATTGGGGAGGCAGCCCTAGTCGTTGATCTTTATCTGTTTTTGATCATTTTCTTCAGATAGATCGATTGCAATGAATCTAGATCTAATTTGTAGGCCTCCAACAGATCATCAATCTGAAATGTGGTGGGAGGAGTTTCTTGAGAATTAATGGATTTAAAAAATCCGTCAACATTATTTCTCAAGTTTTTCATTCCTGTAGCGCCAAGTACCCAAATATCTTCGTCGCAGAACACTCCTTTTTCAAAAGAATCTGCTGGATGTATGAATATTGGCATACAAGTAACATCTTCATAGTTATGATTAAACCAAGCAACATGGTTTGTCAGTTGCCCTACCTCGCGCTTGCTAATCCCTCGGTCGACTACTACTTCATTTTTACACTCGAAGATCCAGAACACTCGTTTCGAAAGTTGCCACAAATTGTCGGGTCCATATCCTAGTTTTTTATCTGGCATTTCAGACTCGAAGCCTAACATTTCACCGAGACCTGCCATTGCTGCCTCAAATTCTGATGCTGAGGCCCCAAATACTAGCCTCGACAGAATAGTTGAAACCTTAATTTTCATTGCCGTGAGATTTTCGAATTGCAAAATGAATTTTTCGATGTTTTTACTTCGGGACTTTCTAAATTTGGTTGCCTTATATTTTACGCCTATTTCAGGCCTAAACAAGTTATTGTTATCTGTAAAAGCACTTTGTTGTATTTTCATCGCCACCTGACGATCGACTTCATAATACATTGAAGCCTTTAGTTGTTTATACCATCCTAAAGTACTTCGACCCACCCCGTTAGGATCTTGTTTTGAAATTATACGATCTAAATGTTTAACAGCATCGTCGAACTGATGGTTTCTAAATGCTTCCTCCGCTGCCAGCTCATCCACAAATACATCCAACAACGTTAATTCTCCAAATGTGTTTTCAATTTTACTCATTTCCTTCTTGTAAAATTGCTTCCAGCCCTTATCTCTCATAGCAGGATCCAAGCATTGCTCAATCAGGTTATTGAGATCACTATTGACTTTGTTTGTGGCGAAGGATTTCCTCATTTGATCACTTATTTGAAGGCCGATTTCGATCTGTTTCTGTATTTCTGGTGAAAAGAATCGCCTTTTCCGGTCCTCGGATATCTCGTCAACTAAATTTGTTCCAATTATGAAAACTATACAATAATCGCCGGATCCACGGACTGCCCTTCCCATTCCTTGTTCCATTCTTTGTGCTCGTTCACGTTGAATTGCAGTTGAGTGGGGACGTGTTTCATGTCGGTATCTTTGGTAGTTTGAAACATAATCTGGACGGCCATCCAAAACCAAGATGCGACACAGGTCATTTGGCAGA
>JACZSS010000430.1 GCA_022574115.1 Candidatus Heimdallarchaeota archaeon
CAGGTCAAGCTTCCGGATGATCTTCCTCCGCTCGCAGTATTCGAAGAAGGAATACGACGTGCACCAAGTCGAGGGTTCAATTTAACAAAAGCGGATGCCAAAATTGCTATGAAGAACGCCTTACGATATGTCCCAGAGAATACTCATTCAGAGTTAATTCCTGAATTTGCCAATGAGTTGAAATCCAAAGGCAGAATTTACGGATATCGTTTCAGACCTCAAGGAAACATAATTGCCAAACCGGTTCACGAGTACAAAGGCATACTTGAAGCTAGGGCAATTCAATTGATGATTGACAACAATCTTGATTTTAGCATTGCCTTGTATCCTTACGAACTTGTTACTTACGGCGAAACTGGCCAAGTCTGTCAAAATTGGATGCAATATTGTTTGATCAAACAGTATTTAGAAATCATGACGGAAGAACAAACATTAGTGATCCAATCGGGCCATCCACTTGGTTTGTTCCACACCGATAGAAATTCGCCAAGAGTTATTGGAACCAATGGATTAATGGTAGGACAATTTGACACCAGCTCAGATTTTCACAGAGCTGCTGCCTTGGGAGTTACAAACTACGGTCAAATGACTGCGGGTGGCTGGATGTATATAGGACCCCAAGGGATAGTACATGGTACATACATCACACTTCTCAACGCAGCACGAAAATACTTAGGAAGATCTGAAACCGACAATTTGGGAGGAATTCTCTACTTAACCTCGGGTCTAGGTGGTATGTCTGGTGCTCAGGCTAAAGCTGCTGATATTGCCGGTGCCATCAGCGTGATTGCTGAAGTTGACAATTCTAGAATCCAAACAAGATATAACCAGGGCTGGGTGAAGAAGTTCTCAGATGATTTGGACGAAATATTTGACTGGGTTGCGACTGCACGCCAAAAAAAAGTAGCCTTATCCATTGCGTATCATGGCAATGTTGTTGATTTATGGGAATATGTGGTCCACAAAAAAATCAAGGTGGAGCTAGCATCCGATCAAACCTCTTGCCATGCCCCGTATGAAGGAGGTTACACGCCATATCAAATTTCTTTTGAAGAAGGTAGGAGATTAATCCACGAAGATCCAGAAAAATTTGAAGAGCTGGTTGACGCTTCTCTCAGGAAGCAATTTCAGCTGATTCAACAGATGGAAAAGCACGCTACGTTCTTCTGGGATTATGGCAATTCTTTCATGAAAGCAGTATTTGATGCAGGTGCAAAAGATATAGCCAAAAACGGTGAAAATACTCATGATGGTTTTGTTTTTCCTAGTTATGTTGAAGATATAATGGGTCCAATTTGTTTTGATCTAGGATATGGACCATTTAGATGGGTATGCTTATCCGGTGAGCAAGCAGATTTGGACAAAACTGATCAGGCAGCTATGGGTAGTATCGATCCCGAAAGAAGAGGACAAGACCGGGATAATTACATTTGGATACGTGATGCAAAGAAAAATAGGTTGGTTGTTGGTTCAAAAGCTCGTATATTATATGCTGATGGACCGAATCGAGTTCGTATAGCACTGAGATTCAACGAACTAGTTAAAAGAAAAGAAATTGGTCCAATAATGATTGGTCGAGATCATCATGATACTTCTGGCACAGACTCACCTTTTAGAGAAACATCAAATATTTATGATGGTTCAAGAATCACTACCGATATGTCCCATCATTCCTGGGCTGGAAATATTGCACGGGGAATGACCATGACAATATTATCTAATGGTGGCGGAGTTGGGACAGGTAAAGCCATTAATGGAGGATTCGGATTGGTGCTTGACGGTACCAAACGGGTTGATAAAATCATCAGAACTGGATTAGATTGGGATGTTATGGCTGGCGTAGCTCGAAGGTCGTGGGCTAGAAATAATCCAGCAATCGGAGTTGTAGCTGAATGGAACACAGAAAACCGGTCAAGGGGACACATATTAACGCCAAATCTCCTCTCAAAGGCAAGTGAAAAACAACTAGAATACTTGTTTGAGCAAGATTAAATTCACTTGAGAAGTCGTCTGATTTATTCTAATTCGGATAAACTAGCCTGTAATAAATCACTTCTGTAGTCAAGAACTGATAGGAAAATCTTGGCAAACCGAGACTGTCAAAAGGTGATTGTTCACACAATAATTGTGACCTCAAAAATTCCTCCAGAATATCCTCACATTCCTTTCAAGCACGTCAAAATTACACCAGAACAAAGTCTGACTAAATCAAAAGAATTTCTTGATTTTATGGGCAGACGAAGATCGATACGATTTTTTAGTGATAGACCAGTCGAATTCGAGATAATCAAAAATATAGTCAGAACTGCAGGAACTGCTCCATCAGGCGCACACCAGCAACCATGGACCTATGTAGTAGTTAGTGATCCCGAACTAAAAAAACAGATTAGGATTGCCGCTGAAAAAGAAGAAAAATTCAGCTATGAGGAGAGAATGACTGACGAATGGTTACAGGCTTTGGCACGGCTAGGTACTGATTGGAGAAAACCATTTCTAGAAACAGCTCCTTATCTTATAATAGCTTTTAGACAAAGATATGGGATCAATGACGATGGAAGTAAACGAACGCATTACTACACAAGTGAGAGTATGGGTATTTCTGTGGGTTTCCTAATTTCGGCTATCCATAATTCTGGTCTAGTAACTCTCACTCACACCCCCTCTCCGATGAATTTTCTACGAAAAATACTTAAAAGGCCAGAGAATGAAGCCCCATTTGTGCTCCTTCCAATTGGCTATCCGGCCTCTGACACTACGGTACCAGATTTGCAGAGAAAGGCATTAAATAACATAATGATTCACTTTAGCTAGGACATCGTTGTTGATGAAACAATGAAGTAAATTAGAATTTCCCAATTGTAAACCTTCATATTGGTAATATTCCAACTTATTATGCTAGAAACTATGTTGTCAAGTTTTTTCACCGATTGGGCTAATGGACCGTATGGGTGGACGTTAGTTGTGCTAATTGCATTGTTTTTCACACTCTTAACAGTCATATTCTACTATACACGAGACAAATATGAACCAGAACCGATTTCTAACATTGTTAAAGCATTTCTATTTGGAGTATTATCAGTTATTCCAGCGATTATTCTATCATTAATCGTTATTCAGATAGTCCCAGTCAACCAATTTGCTCTTGCGATAATAATCGCACCAGTTGTCGAAGAGTTCTGTAAAGGATGGATGGTTGTGCATATGTCCCACGACGACGCCTTTGACGGTCCTTTGGATGGAATAATCTATGGAGCGATGATTGGTTCTGGATTTGCCACGATTGAAAATCTGATTTATGCGTTGGCTGCCTCCCTCACGGGAATTGAATCATCAATCCAGTTGACAATTATCCGATCGATTCCTCAAGCGATTGGTCATCCGCTGTATACAGGTATTTTTGGCGCTGGTATTGGTGCCTATAAGGTTGGTTTAAGTTTGAATCAATATCAGCATATTTGGAGATCAATTTTACTTCACGCAGGTTGGAACACCTCAGCTTCATTCATTAACCCTGCTACATTTTTTGGTGGTTTAATAACTATAGCCACAATTAGTATTTACATCCTCAGAAAAGAACTAAGAGACGCGCTGAGGTTGGACAAAGCCGCACTTGATAATGGATATTA
>JACZSS010000431.1 GCA_022574115.1 Candidatus Heimdallarchaeota archaeon
TTAAAAAGCTGGGTAATTTGCTCATATCGATTACTGGCTAACTGGAGATAATACGATCCTTCAATTTGTGCGAGTATCCATCGGAAGTCATAATAACCAATCTCATCAACAATCGAATCTAAGAAATCTTTGATAAACGAGTTGATTACGTGTATTTTAATGACTTTGATGGGGTATCCTTTTTGTGACTGAATATAAATTGTCTTTTTCAAATTATGAACAAAATTTTGTATCGTTAGTATTAGCTGAATTTGCGAAGATACAGGAATTTTTGCATTTTCACGAGCTTTCACTAACGATGCAAAGATCACACTTTTTCGCTCATCCTCTTCTAGTCCTGGTAATTCAGTTCCCGTTATAACATAATCAGATATGTACAAACTGTGGCTGGCTTCATCTGGAGTCATATCAAATTCTGAGACGTATTTGTCGATTAACTCTGGAAATAATTCAAAATATCTTTTGATCCTAATTTCTGCCGCGTCCTCACCAAGAGAGGTCTTTAATTCAGACACTATGTCTTCTTGTTGGTTAGCCACTAAAATAAATGATGGGTGAACTGTTAATAAAACCAATTACAATAATATACGAAATTTCAACTATAATATGGAAAAACTGTATCCAATCAAATTGAAATGGGTTTACTAGGACGGAACAATGGTTTTATTTCTCAATTGGTTTTTGACATGCATTGGACCAACTATGGTAAAATAGGTCACGTAAACGATCCAGATTTTACCGAGAAACTTCATCCAGTCATCAGGTGAGTAGGTAAGTAATAACATCATCGAGACGGTGAAAACGACATAAAATTTATCTACTAAATCTTCGACTACTTTCATCCCTGTGTAAGGTAAGGAAACAATCATTACAGTTGATATCATAGCTATGGCCGCAGCATAAAGGGGAATCGTACTAGCATCAGCTTGTAAGTACCACGCGCCGATATATGTCGCTGCAACTGGACTTGGCATTCCACTGAAAAATCCATGTGCATGTTCTAACATAAATCGAGATAATCGAAAAGTAGCACCAAATAAATACATTGCAGATAATATAAGCGCTAGTATATCGTTGACTCTCCCAAATGAATAGTAAATCATCAAAGACGGAGCTATTCCAAAAGTTACAAGATCAGCGGCAGTATCAAATTGAGCCCCAAGTTTAGGTTGGGTACTGGATCGTCTTGCGAGGCGTCCGTCAACGGCATCTAAGCTAGCACCGAGCATCAAGCATCTCATGGTCCATATTGGGGTCAAGGGATCTCCCAATATTATCCGGATCGAGATCAATGTTCCGAGTAAAAAATTTGACAGGGTTGAAAAATTTGCTAGTATTGCGTAAATATCTGCTTGGATGAACCCAAGATTTAATCTCTTTCTACCGACAGTATCGATTTTATCTATAACTCTCAATTAAGCATCCTCGATAATAGCAAGTACAGAGATTCCAGCCTCAACTTTGTCTCCCACCTTAACTGTAGGTTTAATTGATTTGGTGTTGTCTAATGTCCGGATATGAATGTTTGTTTGTGATCCAAAGCGAATGATTCCAATTTTTTGTCCTTGAACGACTTTCTCGTTTGTCTTAATCCAGCATTCAATCCTTCTTGCAAATATTCCAGTTATCTGAAGGACGTTACATACAACTACTTCGTTTTCAATGGTTATTAGATTCTTTTCATTTGTTTTTTCAACATCAGAAAAATAAACTGAATTGTGTTTGCCAGCTGTTCTTGTGACGGAAGTTACTTTTCCTCGGAGCGGTGATCGGTTCAGATGTACGTTAAAAGGCGACATTCGAACGGCAATTTTGGTGGATTCAGATCTGTGGATAACTTGAATCACTTTGCCATCAGCAGGAGAAAGGAATGAACTGTCTGATATCTGAATTTTCCTATTTGGATCACGGAAGAACCATGCTAAATAAAGCCCAAATATAAGAAACGGGATCCCAGTGAACCAAATGAAATAAGATAAAATTGTACCTACCAACATAAAGGGAAGAATAAATCGTATTGATCCCTGTGCAATCATGGCTATGTTCGGATTGTTCGACAATTTTAATTGATTTGTAAATACACTGACTTTTATTTCAATTAAAACGATAATATTTCGATCTTTGGGATGAAATTACCAAAGTTCAAATTTTCCAGCGTAACGAAATTAGTATTTTATGACGAAATAACACCCCATTGTTTAGAGCATTATATTAAAAAGCAAGAGGACAATCGACAACATGATTAAAAACCTATATTAGGAACTTAAACTAGACCATTTGGTGATTTTTATGGAAGGCACAAACGATAAATCCAGCAAAACCGTCGGAATTAATGGGTATGGAGTGTATATTCCAAGGTTCAGAATCTCCGTTGAGGAAATTGCAAGAACTTGGAATGACGATGGTCAATTAATGTCGAAGAGTATTAACGTAATTGAAAAGAGCGTACCTGACCTAGACGAGGATACGATCACCATCAGTGTAATGGCTGCTCGAAATGCCATGGCAAGATCAGGTCTATCAGGAGATGATATTGAAGCAGTGTATGTTGGTTCCGAAAGTCATCCATATGCTGTCAAGCCTTCCGCTGTAACTGTTGCTGAAGCTATTCGAGCGACACCAGTGATGACTGCTTCAGATTTGGAATTCGCCTGTAAGGCGGGAACAGCAGGCATGCAGATGGCGTTTGGCTTGGTCAAAGCAGGAGAAATAAAGAATGGTCTCGCAATCGGGACTGATTGTGCTCAGGGCAGACCTGGAGACCAATTAGAATACACCGCGGGCGCTGGTGGCTGTGCATTCACCATTGGAACAGAGGGTATCCTAGCAGAGTTAGAGGGAATGTATAGTTTTACAAGTGACACTCCAGATTTTTGGAGACGAGAGGGTGCTCGATATCCCACCCACGCAGGGCGATTCACAGGAGCTCCCTCATACTTCAGACATACAGTCGCCGCTGCTGAGGGACTTACAAAGCAATTAGGTTTCGAGTTTTCTGACTACGATCGAGTATCACTTCATCAGCCAAATGGTAGATTCCCCATAGCCGCAGCAAAAAAAATGGGAATACCATTGGAAAAACTTGAGGATTCCTTATGTGTTAAAAAAGTAGGAAACACTTACAGTGCAGCAAGTATGATAGGATTTGCGCGTCAATTAGATTTGACTGAGCCCGGAGAACGAATTCTTTGTGTTTCATATGGATCTGGAGCTGGAGCTGATGCATTCTCGTTTGTTATTACTGATGAAATAGTGGAAAAAAGAGATCTAGCACCAATAACTGATGATTATATTGAAAACAAACAGATGCTAGATTATGCAATCTACGCAAAACATAGAGGGAAGATATTACTAGACTAACTGTATTTAGTTGGATGGAAAATCATGAAACCATTAACGGACAAAGTAGCAATCATTGGCTACGATATGACTAAATTTGGGGATCTTT
This sequence comes from Candidatus Heimdallarchaeota archaeon, assembly GCA_022574115.1. Lineage (GTDB taxonomy): Archaea > Asgardarchaeota > Heimdallarchaeia > Heimdallarchaeales > Kariarchaeaceae > LC-2. Next base: position 3,449 of record JACZSS010000431.1, read on the forward strand.
ATGATCTTGGTATTGCGGATATAGCAAATATTGCACTAACTGGTGCTCTAGAGAAGGCGAAAGTTGAAAGGGATGACATAGATGCTCTATATATCGGAAATGCAGGTGCAGGTCAATTCTTAGGACAAGAGCATTTAGGGGCATTAATTGGCACAGAATGTGGACTGGACTGCCAAGC
>JACZSS010000432.1 GCA_022574115.1 Candidatus Heimdallarchaeota archaeon
CCAAGTGCATGTTTAAAATTGGATGACAGATTACCTCAGATTTTTACAATTGATTGTAACTGCCAAAACTTTGCTAAGTTTCAGATTTTACCTGCTAGCTACCAGTATTGTATTAATCATTGGCTTCAAGGGACCCAAACGATTGATCTCACGCAGGAATTAAAATGTCAAATGAGCTGACCGATCGATCCAGAACTGTATCAACAATTCAGGAAGTTTAAACTCGATGTGTTTACGATGGTGCAGAATTTGGGTCCACTTGATTCAAGTCATGAACACCCATCTCAAAGCGGCGATGAACAAGATCAAGAGGGATATGCCGGCGGGTAAACTGGGTAATGATATGAATAGGGGATCACAAAATCAGTTGAGAAATACGGTAGATTCTATCCTCTCTTTTTTCGCAATGTGAAAGAACTTATTATCATAATCCCAAGTAATATAGGAGCTAATGGGATTGACACATTTTCAGTCTTCACACTAATTGTTGTCAGAGTTTCTGTCAGTCCACTAACCTGTTCAGTCGTTGTTTCAGTAGTTATGGAACCAGATACTGTTTCTGTGATAGTGTCCGCAGATACAGTTTCAGTAATTGTAGGACCTGTAACTGTTTCAGTGATAGTTGCGGTTAGAGGTGGAGCAAGTTCACCTGATATTTCATTAGATACTGTACTTTCTCCACTCCCAGTAACTGCAGTCACGGCATAAAAATACGTCTGATTTGAAACCACCCCAGCATCATTATAAAATAAATCTGATGTTTCTACCAAAAGGATTAGATCATTGACTTGCTCACCTTTGTAAATTCGATAAGCAGTTACAGGATTTGTAACACTATCCAATGGAGGAGTCCAGGTTAAGCCAATACTGGAAAGACCCACATGTGCAGTTAAGTGTTGAGGTGGGAAATTTCTTTTGAAAATCTGAATACGATCATTGGCAGTATCAGCCACAAGTATATGAGTGCTGTTGACTGCTATATCAAGGGGGGAACTAAATTGTCCATCTCCACTCCCTGGACTCCCAAATTTGGTTATAAAATTCCCTGCTAGATCGAAAATCTGGATGCGCTCACCGCTAAGTTCGGTAACGAAGATGTGAGTGTCATCGACGACTAAACCAGTTGGACGATTAAATTGTCCGTCTGCAGTCCCAGAACTCCCAAATTTACCCACAAAGTTCCCAGCCAGATCGAAAATCTGGATGCGGTGATTGCCCGCATCGACCACAAAAATATTATTAGCATCGACTGCGATCCCTTCAGGAGAATTGAATTGTCCGTCTGCAGTCCCGTCACTCCCAAATTTACCCACAAAATTCCCAGCCAGATCGAAAATCTGGATGCGGCGATTGCCAGTATCAGCCACAAGGATATGGGTGCTATTGACTGCAATCCCCTCAGGAAAATTGAATTGACCATCTACTGTCCCTTGACTCCCAAATTTAACTACAAAGTTCCCAGCGAGATCGAAAATCTGGATCCGGTGATTGGAAGAATCTACCACAAAAATATGAGTGTTATTGATCACGATTCTCCAACCTGCCCTGAATTGTCCATCACCAGTACCAAAACTACCAAATTTGGCCACAAAGTTCCCAGCCAGATCGAAAATCTGAATACGATTATTGCTAGTATCAGACAAAAAAATATGAGTGTTATTGATCGCTATTCCCCTAGGAAGATCCATTTGTCCATCACCAGTACCAAAATTCCCGAATTTAGCCACAAACGAAGGATTTACGGCAGTATTAGGTTCCCCTGAGACCTGAATTACAGAAAGCGGGATCTTAGAATAGAGTTCCCCTGATAACATACTAACCATAACAATCAACAATATGGAACGTAAAAAAATTCGTAATACATACATCATTACCATGTCATTGACTGATCATCGGTTAAGCCTTTCCAATATTTATGGCTATTTTATTATATTTATCTCCTAATTTTATAAGGCAGACCTAGATCAATCGAATCACCCTTGTAGCATTTGTACTGGGATTTGGGGCACTGGCTCATTTTTTGTAGGCATTAATTCCAACGGGATCATCTCAGATCCAATCGCCTTGTCAAAGATAGGCATTTCCTCTTCAAAAAAGAATTTATTACCAATTACCGGTTGCAGGTCATCCATCCAAATCGCTTTGGGATCATACTTAGCATAAAATGGGTGACCAACCCATTCAGGATTTCGTCCCTGTAAGAATCGTAAATTAAATAATTTGACGCCAAAGATCTTGGAAATTCCCGTGATCTCTACTTTTCCTGGAATACAACTCATCGATGGACCACGAACAGTTCTAGCGAGTCCGGACACTCGTGAATACGCATCTCGAAAGATATTCCAAGCTCTTTCAAGACTGACGGCGAAATAATCTTGTGCTCCAGTGTCTCGAACTACAAAGAAATAATAGGGTATCATCCCCATTGTGGTCTGTTTTTTCCACATACCTGCCCATTCCTGCCATTTGTCATTGACAAAACGTAGCACAGGTGATTGTGTTCTCATATTAGCACCCGTGGATAAAATATTCTTTATGGCTTCTTGAACCGACTCTGTTTCGAGTTCCCTCTTGTGAGAGAAATGTGCCATGAATGATAAGTGAATCCCAGCATCAGTCACCTCCTGGAATAATTGCAGGATCTGCTGTGCTTTCTTACCTTGGGTAAAGGTATAAGGTTGGTAGCTCAGTTGCTTGGACCCAATGCGGATGGCCTGCAGATGTGGAATATTTGCCTCAAATAGTGGTCGAATATATTGTCTTAGCAGCTTAGGTGCCATCACCATGGGATCTCCTCCAGTGATAAGTGCATTGGTAATCTCGGGATGCCTTCTGATATATTCCAGCGCCACCTCCATCTGAATATTGATTTTTTTCCCAACCGTGAACTTCATCGCCTCGTCATCAACGAATAGTGGCCACCGAAAACACATCTGACAATATGCTGCACAGGTGTGGGCATGGTAAGGGAAGATAAGTAGTGTCTCGGCATATTTGTGTTGTAGACTGTGGAGCTCTAAACCATCCATGATGGGCACATTGTGGGTTTTTTGTCCCGCTGGATGGGGATTAAGTTTTAATCGAATAGAGTTGAGAAATATTTTTCGTTCCTCCTTATCAGAAAATGTCTCGAGGTACTCCTTGACGATTTCAAATAAAGCCGGTGGTAGCATATCCCTTTGTGGGTAGACCAGTCGAAAACCGGGATCAAATTGGTAATTCTCCCAATCAATGATTTCTTGGTTGTAGTAATTATTCACCTTGTGGGGCAGCACGTGTGCCACCACCTTCATCTCCTCGATCTCAGCTTGGGGTACATGACTCTGTAACTCGGGATTCTTGTCGATATTTGACAATTGATAGGCTTTGTATCGGTAGGTCATGTCATGATACCTCCTTGCAAGAGCTTCATAAAACTAAAGTCGGCCTTCTTATGTCCTTTGGTTATTGGTGAACAGAAACGACAATCAGCGGATGAACACGATTGCACCGTTGGATTTCTGCAGATCATACAATGTTTGATGCTATGTTCGGTTCTGCTCTCATTGGTAGCTGAACCTTCGTATGGTTCATCCAGTAGGAAACCAAATAATTTGGTGGGATGCTCTTGTACCTCC
>JACZSS010000433.1 GCA_022574115.1 Candidatus Heimdallarchaeota archaeon
ATGTCCCCTTAGTTGATCAACTATTTCTGAGACTCGTTGTAAACCATTTACGTCGTGGCCATTACCGACTCCAAGAACCCCTCCAGACACGTTTATTGGCGTATCCCCTTTGATGCTCAGCTTACCATCTAATGCAGCTTTACCTGCTTGTCCATTTTCGTAGATATCTAAGCTCTCTAAATGCTGAAGTTCTTTGAACGCATATGTGTCATCGATTTCGAATACATCAACTTGACCCGCGGGATTATCTATTCCGGCCTGCTTGTAGGTTATTTTCGCACATAACTCCGCGTATTTTGCAGTCTTCCATTCTCGAGTGTCAAAGTTTGGACTATTTGTTGCATAGCTGATTCCCTTGATCCATATAGGGACCACATCCTTTTGATTGACAACTTTTTCATTAGCCATAACAATAACAATTGTTCCATCTACGCTTTTTGATATTTCTATGTCCTTTAATGGCGAAGCAATCATTTCTGATTCTGAATAATCGTCTTGTGTAACCTTGGTCCCATACGCTGCCGTAGGGTTACGCAGTGCATTATTGTAGTTTTTAACAACTACTTCAGCTACTGCATCCTCAGAAGTAGCTGAGGATTGCATGTAAGCTCGCTTTTCCAGTCCTGCTGCTGCATGATGAGTCGCATCAAATTGACGTGCATAGACTGGATCAAGGGCAAAATGACTGATTTGATTTGGGGTTAATACATCAGATACCCTGCTTTGAGCCTCAACTACTGCAATATCGAACATACCAGTCGCTATTTGCATGTATGCTGCAGCCATCCCTTGGATTCCATCTCCAGTAATTGTGTGAACCGGTCGCTGAGCGGCGCCCAACTGATCTGGTGCATATTCATCAGATATGCTTATTCCCATCCAAAAATCTTCTTCACACGAGATAAATGTTCCAATTTCTTCTCGCGGATTTACTTGTGCATCACTGTAGGCTTTTACAGCAGCTTGATAAACCATCTCTTTATATGACAGTTCACGGATTGCGGATCGAAATCCTTCTGTCCCAACTCCAATTATAGCTACGTTTTCCATAGTATCACTTATTCGCATTAAGCGGTTGTAATGTAATCTCTCTTGTGTGATAAGTCACTTGAAGAGTCACTATGATGAGAATTGATTTGGCAAATAAAACTTTAAGGTTGGGATTCTGTCAGAGGTTTTATTTGCAGTATTTCGAATAGTCGAAAACTCAATTAATCTCATTGGCTGTTAGGCCTTAACCGAATAGAACTTCAAACAATTTTTATGACTACTTTGGCGAATTTAACTAGTGATATACAGGTTTTATAGATTCAAAGGTAAAGCTGCTTTGATCAGTGAAAATCCAGAGGTCTATAGTTTCACAGAGTTCCAAGTCTTTTACTACGAACACAATGTGAAGATCATCGGCGGACGGGAAAATGTAGATGATCCGACTGATTATGTACTAATTGCTGGCTATGAAAATGAGGATCACTACCGGCGATTTGTTAAAGCAATGAAGGACAACAAAGAACATCAACGATTGAGGGATATATTGATACAAGAACGAGAAATTGTTGAACAAATTACCTTCAAAATTGATCCAAGATCCCCGAGATATGACCAAAGCCGATTATGAGAGTTATCTAAGCATAGCCGAAAATATTAGAAATCACTCTAACCAAAATTTACTGATTATTTCAATCTGGCAGGAACAATGATAATTTAGATAAACTGCTGATATTTCTAATTTAGGTACTGTCGACATGGAACATTTTACTGAGCAGCTGATTGGCATTATTCAATCAATTCCCATGGGAAAAGTTACCTCATATGGTCAGATAGCCAAAATGGCAGGGAATCCCAGAGATGCTCGTCAAGTAGTTCGTATTCTTCATAGTATGTCAAGAAAATTCAACTTACCATGGCATAGAGTCATTAATTCCAAAGGCCGCATATCCTTACCGGATGGTGAGGATGCTGAGCATCAAAAAATGTTACTACTCAAGGAAGGGGTCAAGGTGAATGACCAAAACACAATCAATCTCAAAGAGTTTGGCTGGATTTGAAATCATAAATGTAGACCATCTGCCAACAACGTGTAATATACTTAATTCTCCTTTCGGTCAATCATTTTTTCACAAATCACTGTATCAATTGATCCGAAACGGATAGATTGATTAATCCCCATTCGGATGACGTGATATGAGTTACGGTCATTTTACTCATCATGATCCAAATTCAAAAGATTATAATTCTCACGTGCTAAATATCAGAGGCGTTGAGTTTTGTTTGGGGTGCCTGGGATCCAAGCTTTTTTTGATCTTGGTGCTGCCAATCCTAATATTTGCTTTTGTATATCCCAATTACATAACCTCGTTGGTGTCTGAACTAATAGTATTAGGATTCCTATGGATGGCGACTTTGCTTGTCTATGGTATGGAATTGATTCGTGGAAAACCTGTTCTAAGTCAAGCTGCAAAGATTATAACGAGTAGCTACTTTTTTACCTCAATATTCTATATTTTAGTGGTTCCATCTAATATACTCAATACAATTACGATCTCGATCCTATTTGCGATCCCACAAATCTCGATTTATTTTTACAAGATCTTTACACAACTTGAGTTTACACATGTTAAGATCAAATTTATCAGTAGACTATCTTTCATTGTAGGATTTTTCTTTTCACTGTTGAACTTCGTCTCTAATCCGTTAATGAAGTCGACTTTCATCATTTTAGGTGTATTGATTTTTATTCGACTCAGAAGCTTCTCCAAACTAAGAACTGATACGGACAAATACTTAGTAACTCGGTTTGCAGATACAAATTCCATTCTATCGAGGATTTTAATGAAATCGAAAATCGCAGACGAAAATAACACTATCGTGGATACAAACGGATTGAGGTTGCTTTCTCGAATTTATTATGGATCTCTTATTAGCCTTTTTTTTGTAATCGGTGTAATAGGGGTTAGTTCGGATTTAATATGTTATGCTGGTGCATCTAATGTTCTTCATTCAGCATCTCCACTCTTGTTTGTTCCGTTTATCGCCATGAGTAGCGGAGAATCAAGTTTTTGCATGAATTGTGGCACTAGGCTAACCAGCACGGACAAATTTTGTCCAAGTTGTGGTAATCCTACTGAACTAGGCGAAAAGAGTCAACCTGCTCAACGACAATCTCGACCTGCCAATCAGTCGACTCGACCTCAGTCTACAACATATCGACGAGATCCAATGGTACAACCTCAGAGCGGTGGATACCAACAACGTGGTTATTATGATGATGGATACGGAGGTCAAAGAAGGTATGGTGGAAGACGTAGAACATCTGCACCGATAATTTTCGGGTTTATAGTCGGGATTATCGTTCTATTGATTACGGCAAGCCTAGTATTTGCAGTAATTATGGGTGTAGTAGGTTATTTTGGTGCCAGATTGGCTGAAAGTGTCGATAATCCTTGCATGGCATTCTGTATCATGGATACCTGTTGTGATTGTATCTGCAGTGCAACCGATATGCAAACAAGACGTGGGCGTCTATAAGTCTCAGATCGATACACTAACCTCACTTATTATTTATTTATTTGTGATCGATCGAATCTTTAGCAAAAATTAAAGTTTTCAAAATT
>JACZSS010000012.1 GCA_022574115.1 Candidatus Heimdallarchaeota archaeon
GGTGTATGTAGACATTTAGAAGGGAAATTATTTTACAATTTTAGGCGTATAATATATGGCCTGGTTTTAGTGATCTATGGAAGAATACGATGACAGCGACGTGCAAGAATGTAACGGACGGAAGTACGTGCTCCAAGTATGATCCTAGGGCACGTCCATGGTATATTGCAGCTGCTAGTGGGACAAAAGACGTGCTCATGATTTTAGATACGTGTTTGTAGTCTTTTTGTAACGTAATTCTCACGCTCTTGACAGCGGGCTCCATGGTGACGGCAGCGCTCGACCGATTGTCGGTGCTGAAAGATGCTGCGAAGAGTGTGGTGGATGGCTTCCTCAAAAAAGACACCCAAGCGTTTCTTATAAAGGCAATCGAATTGGTTGCAGGTGTAGATGCAAATCTAGTATTATTGTAAATCATTTTCAAATACTCATTATTATTTGGGATCAGTCAAGCAACAAACAACACACAACCAGAATTCAAATTTTAGACTAGAGAAATTGAATTACCAGCTTGAAATATTAATTGAATTTGAATAAGCTAATGAACTAGAGAGATCGATTAATTGAACTAGAGAGATCGATTAATTTTTGATTCAATATTTTCGAAGTGAATTACTTTTTTTCTAGTTGCAAGTTTATCAACAATTATACCACCTGGTCTAACACTAAATCCTCCTAGAATCGAGAATAAAATTGAAAAGATTAACAGGATCATGCCAAATCCGAAAGATGCTTCAACGATTGCAGGTTCTCCATATGGTGGTAAACTTTCTGCGTTGGAAAATGACATAAACGTGGATATTAAGGCAGGTATAGGTAACACCGCCGAAATCAGACCAACTTCCTTGACAGTCTTGTTATTGTTTTCAAGAACGACCCCTGCTGAAAACAGGGATATAAATGTCATACCAAGAAGTAAAGTGACATCAACCCTGCCACCGAGATCGCCGATAAAAAAAAGATCAGTGATGGTCCAAATTGCTATGTTACTGGTGTCTGTAATAATTACGGGTGTGATAATAGCAAATGCAGCACAGTAACCCGCAAGTGTAAAGAAATATTTCGCCAGTTTATTTTTAGCTCTCAGTAAATTCGTAATACTAGATACCATTGCTGCAAATTCCTATCTATGTTATCTTCTCATATGCATTGAAAAAACTTTTCCAACAGAGCGCAATCGCATGAAGTGTTTGATAAATGATTGATCAATTTGGTGTGGTCAAAATTGGTATTTCCAAGTGTTTTGTTAATTGCAACGGATGGCTATCTTTTCTCTTAAATAGTGTAATCTCTGATTAGATTTAGCTTTAGGGCGCATCTGAGTACCTAAGCTAGGGCCCAGTGGTGTAGCCTGGCCAATCATTTTGGACTCTCAACGTCCATGTTGTGAAGGTCGAAAGCCCTCCAAAGACCCGGGTTCAAATCCCGGCTGGGTCATCATTTGAGTGCGTAGTTCAGCTTGGATAGAACGACAGTTTGCGGAACTGTAGGTCGAGGGTTCAAATCCCTTCGCACTCGCTTTATTTTTTGTTTTAGCTATATTGACGAATTTAATACACGTCGGCCAAGCATTTACCTGATGTAGCGTCATCATATTAACGATGATACCATCGGTTGTATAGTAAACCTGATTTATCTCAGACTGAGTGTTTTAGAGTTGAAGAGCAATTAATAAATCTCGAAGTATGATACATATCGATGGTGATCTATAAAGTTGAAATCTGATGAATCGTATAATCGTGGAATCATAATCCAACCCTGGATGTCTGACGAGATAATATTTATGGAAAAAAGATGATGTACAATGAAATCTATCAATCATCAATGAAACCTCACAAGATGTATTATTGACTCATTAAACAAGGTATTCAGTTCTAAATCTCTAAAGAAATGAGACCATTTGTTCAACTTGTGTATTAATTGTACATGGTTCAACGACGTGGTCATCGTACCAGATAAATATAATTCAAAAAGAGTGAGGAGAAGAGGAGGTCAATGGTACAATATGAAGCATATCAATCAAGAAAACCGTAAAGTTTGAGTCGAGATTGTTTGTAATTGGACACCACTGCTATCCCGCGCGCAACACATCTGTGCCGTAATTTTTTGTCAAAAGTTAGCACCACACCTGACTCTCGAAGCGCGCTTTCTAAGATTGCTATGTCTGTACCATCATATACTTGACTATCTCTATACATCAATAGTTGACTCGTCAGTTCAAGAGCAAGTTTTGCCCGTCTGCCCATCTTACCAGCGATCCCGGCTGCTTGAATGAGTTCGTTTTGGACAGTGGGATGCAAAAACAACTCGAAATCCTGATCTATGATTTGTCCAATGCTGTCCTCGAGGACAATTCTTAGCTCTCGAGCATGGAGTAGGACATTTGTGTCAACAAAAATCTTAAGCATGGTAATTCCAGTTTTAGCTAATATGGATTTTATCGTCCAAAAATAAAGGTTTGGTAGAATTCACTTGTCAATTATTAATTTGTTATTTTTGTTCGAATTTGTTCGTAGTCATTTATTTCGCCCCAACCAATGAGTCTCCATCTTTTGTTAAATTGACGAGAAAGTGCGACTTTAGAGTCGACATCCAGTGCAATTCGTGGCCGAATTGAAAAAGCGACGAGCCCTTTCTTTTGAATTTTTTCCACCGTAGCTACAGCTGTTCCAGTACCAATGGTCAAGAGAATCTTTTCATTTGGAGCAATTGGTGTCACGATTTGTTCTATTTCACTCCCGACCACAGAGTCAAACAAGTTTACATGGAGTGTAATTGATTCAATTACCGGCGGTTCTGCCCCAATCGTCGAAACTACGCTTCCTGCAAGATTGTCCGATCTCGCCATCGATGGATCAATATTTGTTTGTAGTGCAATTAATCCTCCTGGCGTTCCCTCTTCAGACTTGCCTGTGGTTCCGACACGGATACTCTCTACCCTTGTTTTGACTGGAATAAATTCAATATTTCTTCCAACTCTTCGTTTTAACCCTGGAAGAATGACAATTTCGTCTCCTACTCGAACTTTTCCTTGCATTAGTGAACCTCCTAGTACCCCTCCTTTCAAGAATTTTACTTGGGTTCCAGGTCGATTAATATCAAATGATCTCGCTACGTGCATCCTCATCGGTGCATCTAAATCCCGTTCTGGAGTTGGGATAAATTCATGCAAGGCAGATAACAGCAAATCCAAATTGGCACCATGCATAGCGCTCATGGGAATAATAGGTGCATTTTCTGCGATAGTCCCTTGTAGGAAGTTTTTGATATCGAGGTAGTTTTGTTTTGCTTCCTCAGCAGATACTAACTCTACCTTGTTTTGAACAATCACAATTTTATCTATTCCCAAAGCGGTAAGTGCAGCAAGGTGTTCTCTTGTTTGGGGTTGCGGCACTTTGTTATTGGCAGCTATAACCAACATGACTCCATCCATGATTGCGGCCCCTGAGAGCATAACTTGCATGAGGATCTCGTGACCGGGAGCATCAACAAATGAAACTCGTCTGACTAATTCTCCGGTTTCATTACATCCTGGACATTCTTGAGTAATTGACCAATTTTCTGGTTCTTCACAATTGGGACAACGGTAGAAATCGCAATCAGCGTAACCTAATCTAATCGTAATTCCTCTACGGAGTTCTTCGGAATGTTCATCAGGGAACTTGCCTGTTAGTAATTTGATTAAAGTAGATTTGCCCTCGTCGACATGACCGGCTGTTCCAATATTCACCTCTGGATGGACGTCTGAACGTACTTGAGAGCTTTTCTTGGGTGTGGTTGCGGGTTTTTCTTTTTGCACTTTTTTCTTAGAGGCTCGAGCCTTTCTTTTCTCGGGCTTGGCTACAATGTCTCCAGAAGCTTCTGCTTCAGTTGATTGTTCAGCAAGACTCTCAACTTTGGACTTAGTAGCTCTCGGTTTTCGTTTAACCTTTTTTTCCACGACGGTTTTTTTCGTAGTCTTGGCTTTAACAACAGTTTTGGCTGCTCGAGGTTTGCGTTTGGTTTTGGCTGGTAAGATGGTATCTTCGATCTCTGTTTTTGTAGCTATTTTCTTAGTTTTCTTAGCTTGTGTAGCCTTCTTTGCTTTTGTAACTTTCTTCACTTTTGTAGGTTTCTTTTTTTTAGCCAGATTACAACCTCCGCTAGGATTTGTCTAGGTGGACTTGATAGCCGTCATTTAACTTTCTGTTAATGGTTTCTTACCTTTTTTCACGACTTTGAGGTTCAACTGAGCAATATCATCAAAAATTTCTGCACCACGAACTAATTTTCGTATTCTTATACCTCTTTTTTGCTGACGATGACCTACACTGTTTCCGAGGAGTGGTCGGACACGCCCAGTACCTTCAATATCCAAGCGCATGGCGACTCCATCAGCATCACTACCACCAGTGATTTTGAAAGTATAATCCTTGAAATCTTCGTCAATAACATCCCCAGAAACCTCGTTGCCAATATTGTAACCATATAATGGACTTCTTGCTTCTCCCTCAAGAATTATTTTAGCAGTCTTTCCATCATCTTGCCCGATGTTAAGTACCATCTTTTCAGACATATTTTACAAGACTGTCTTAAATTGATGGTTAAAAATAATATGTATTCGTTACGCTAGGTATTAAGTAAAAATAGCTGATTTAAGATATTGCTGATTAGATGTCACTGTTTAACGACTCTCTAGTTATCGTTTGGTGATATGTGTCAAGAAAAATTTTACTCTCTGTATCCGATTCATAATTGATTTTGATTAAGTAAAAGACCGATATGTAGAGAAATGGCACCAAGGCGGCGGTGAAGACTTGTGGGAGCAGAATTAAGGCTATAATATTAAATGTCCCTGCTGATTCAAAAACTGGACCTGCTACGGTTTCGAAAATTTGGTTGAAAATTAATCCGATTACACTGACGACGATAGATGCTCCAAAATATGATAATAACCTTCCCTCCATAAATTTCCAGCTGAGTTTCATTGCGTCGATTGCATTTTCTTCAGCAATCAGAACAAACGCCTGAGTAATGCTTAGTCTTAGCGAGATAAAAATTGAAAGAACAGCTACAATGAGTATTAATAACAGTATCAGTAAAAGACTGATATTAATCAAAAAGAAAGATAAGACCAAAACTCCTATCGTAATCCCCCGCAACTAACGCAAAATACAAAATAAATAACAATACAAGTTGAGGCCACCTCGAAATGGCGTAACCAACACTTTGTAAATAACTCTCTTCTCGATTATCTTCATAATTACTAACCAATCGGACCACAACACTGTCAGGCATCCATCTAAAGAAAGAAAAGAGAATAAGAGCAAGAAAGCCGGTGACAATTACAATAGTGTCGGGAAAGATTGTGAACAAGTCAGATTGCTCTGCAGAGCTCAATCCAATTGTATCTAGAATTTGATCCACCATGCAATAAATAAGAGTATGATTGCAAATCCTGTATAAGTCGCCACCACAGGGGCGTATTGCGTTTTAAATATTCTAAATATTCCACCCAAGATGTTACTTGCAGTGTACTGATTCGCAGGCACATACGCATACTGGTTGTATAACCGCTGATTAACCGGGACTTGAGGTGTTGAATAAGTCGGATCTGGTATTTTTGGTTGTCCAAGTCCAATCTCCGCTCCACAATTACTGCAAATTTTTGTGCCTTGGCTTGGTGTGCCACAATTCTGACAAAATATTTTTTGTGGTTTACCTTGAATCCCCATGATCTAAGTCTCTACGCAATTTATTTAAGTTTATTAACTCATCCATGAGGTAAATTGATTTTTTTGACACCTCCGTTTTCATAGATCATTTTGCACGTCCGTACCAATTAGATGATCCGCCTACCACTCCTAGATATCAATGAAATTCTCGCTTTCAAAAATATTTACCGTAATGTATCGATTACAATAAAAGAGACTTCAGTGGAAGAAGAATGGGGACACTATAAATATACTACGTATCAACAATTAAGAGCACCTTGCGTGTACCACCTGAGAGATTCGATCAGGATCTCAAAGTGATTCTTCTCGAACTTGCAAGAGAAAGTCTTGAAGAACGTATTTTTGAACAATTAGGGTTTATTGTTGCAGTCCTTGAAGCAGGCGGTATCACTATCGGCAGGCTAATTCCGGGAGATGGCGGTGCATTTTACGATTGTGATTTCAAAGTTTTGAGTTACATCCCCGAACGTGGTGAAGTAATTGAGGGTGCTATAGTTGAGTTAATCGACTTCGGCGCCTTCATTAGAGTAAGCACAATTGATGCTTTGTGTCATGTATCTCAGATGGCCGATGACTTCTTTAGTTATAATTCAGGTCAGGATATACTTATTGGCAAGCAATCAACTCTATCACTTAGACGAAATGATGTTGTTCGAGGTAGGATTGTTGTTGTAGGTATGCAAAGAAATGCTATCCGCGTCGGTGTCACCATGCGTCAACCAGGATTGGGTAAAATGGAATGGATTGAGGAGTGGAAGAGAGGGATTACTGCAGTCAAGGAGGCAGCGTAGTTGAGCAAAGCCTGCAGAAATTGCCATTTTATCATCCAAAATAAGAGTGATAATCGTTGTCCCAATTGTAATAGTACCGACCTGAGTGATGATCACGGAGGGGTCGTTATCATTATCGATCCTGAGAAGTCCGAGATTGCCAAAAAGTTACAAGTTAATAAACCAGGCCAGTATGCACTGAGAGTTAGATAAAAAGCCTGAGAAAACATTAGAGAACAGATGGACCCCACAGATCTCATACTGCAATTTGAGTTAAGGTCCGAGCTTAGCAACCCACAAGGAGAGCTCATTAAGGGGAACATTGAGGAAACCACCCCAATCCTGATTAGTCGCCTTAAGGATCGTGCGAATAAAATTTTAGCTGTAGGTGATGTTGTCACTGAATTGTTGATTGATAATGGGATAGAACCCTTTCTCATAGTCACAGATGGCAAAACCAAGAGGCAGGAACTGGAACAATGGAAGGTTTATGATAATTACCAAATATTGGAATCAATTTGTCCAGCAGCGGAGATTAATAAGACTACCTGGCTTACAATTAGAAATATTGCCAACCAAATCTCTTCAGAAAAAAAATTCCATCTCAAAATCGATGGAGAGGAGGATTTATTAGTCTTGCCAATTATTCTAGAATTTCCCGTCGGATATATCATAATTTACGGTCAGCCAAATGAAGGAGCCGTACTAAGAGATATCTCTGAGGAATCTAAAGCATTCAGTCTGAGTATTTTAAGTAGGATGCAACCAAAATAGCGGTATTTACCTAAAATTACTTTTTACCTTTCTTCTTTTGATTAAATTCTGTATATCCACAATTACCGCATACTGATCGATTTTTATGTTTACCCATGAAAAACCCTGGTCCACATTCAGGACATGCAGTGTAAAGCCGATCGATAGTATCTCCAGATACTTTCATGTACTTACTCATCTTTGAAATCCTTCTCCATTAATCCATTTCTCTTGAGGAGATAATCTAGCTCTATTTCATTTGCTTCCTCCGCAGTTTCATATAGAGTTGCATAACCAATTGATTGTTGAAGACCAAATGATCCTTTGATGCTCCGAAGAATTGTTCGTTCTTTTTCTGAATTAATTATTGCAGCTAATTTTGCGATAACTGTAGCTCTAGATGGGGTCTGAGCTCTAGAATGATCGATTTGAAAGGTAATTTCCTCGCGGTTTAATTCCGCGTTTTGGACTCGATCTATTATGGTTATCTCCATTGATTTTCTTTCCTCGACACAAGTCTAACTCTAAGTATTAAAATAACATCGGTATGGACTCTGATGTTCAACACAAATTCAAAACAGAATTGTTGATAACCCCTGGGGAGCCATAATTTGTTTTCCTGTCGGACATTACGTCGACAGCGTGATTAGCAGATTCTTGAGGTATAAAGGTGATTCAACCATTTTAATCCATAACTCGGCTATGCTTCCGTTCTGCAATTTTGACTGAATGAGAATAGCATTATCTGGTTCCAAAGTTACTCGATTAATGAACTGAATTGGAATACGGGGATCTGGATCACTCAACCCTTCATAATAAAAGCTAATCACCTCATCGGTCACAATAAACGAAATTGGGCGTTTGTGAGTACTTATTTCCCTTCCACCAATGGAGTACTTCATGTTCAATGACTTCCCAATATAGACTGCATTTTCAACTCCGTTCTCTATTTGTCGTAGAATTGATGGAGGCAGATCATTTAACCATCCATTCTCGATAATTCCTTTGTAGAATAATGCAAGATTTGGAGATCCAATCCTGAGTGCATCAACGGATTTGCCAATGGGAGTACCAAACAACAGTATCTCATGATCATTCACCAACATTATTGCTCCTCTGCTTAATTTAGTGTCGTTAATATTCAGGATCTTGACAGACTGATCTGGCTGGTTGTTTTTATCAAGTAAGTCCACAAACTCAACTCTAGCTCTTTCACTTGAGGAGATCAAATATTGATATCCCTTCAAATCCAAGTCCTTGAGGAATAACTTCGTCAATGTAATGTTGTCCTCACCAATCTCTTCGCGAATATTAGCAATTGATTTGAGTGATCGGATCGAATTGTTGATCTCTTTGCTAAAATCCTGAAGGATTTTTGGAAGGACTATATCCGGCGATACTGCTCTGTATCGTATTTTACCCTCACGAGAAACCTTTTCAACTGCGCTCAACTCTTCCAATTGCTCTAAAATGTCATATATTTTAGATCGATTGATTTCAGATTCTTTTGCGACCGCTGAACCAGTTTCCTCTCCCATCTTCAGAAGTGCAATATAGGCTGCTGCTTGGAGCTTAGTGAATCCTGCTAAACCAATGGATTCTATGAGTTCTGGAAACGCTGATTTTGACAATTCTATCACCTATTATTTTGTTGCGATCATTGATGCCCCACATTCGCTGCAAAACATAGCATTGGCGACGAGTGGAGCAGCTCCACAATAAGGACACGGGCTAAGTTCTGTCTCAATCCTGTCTTCTGTTCCAACCTGCACAACTTCTTCGGTGGCTGTCGATGCAGTGGCAGCTGCTACTGAAACAATCGTACTTGTTTGCGGCTCAGCATATTCTATTTTCTCAGTTATGTGATCATAATGGACAGAAAAACCCTCGTACGATATTAGATACAGAAGTGCCTTCCGAACATATTTCTTATCCTTGGAGACCAAACTAGAAAGTCCAGTCAGATCCATTTCGGGATTAAGCGGTAATGCTCGTTTAATTGCTTCACGGGTTGAAATTCGCCGATTGTAAGTGTAGTAGGCAATCACCAAAAATACCAGCGCAAATATCAGCTGTTCGCTCTGGTTAGTAATTAGAGCATTAGCTAGGCCTATTGGAATTAAAATGAAACTGGTAACTACAAGCAATACTTCAAAGCTTTCACTTCGATTTGCAATTCTCACCAAACTTTCCTCAAGATCTCTTGTAAGGACTCTTGCCTTGTACCTGTCAGGTTCAAATACTTCGATAAAACCGAATATCGCCAATAATAGGAAAAGAGCGGCTAAAATAGCAGATAATACAATTTTGAAGATGATCGTGTTTTGACTGCTGTTAGAAATAACGCTCTGATCGATTCCTATACCCCCATCGGATGTGTTCAAAGACAATGCGTTTCCAATTATGGAGACAGTAGCTGAAACCGTAAGAAGAACGAAAAATACTGGAATTATGAGAGAATATTTTTTTTCCCCAAACTCTTTTGCCATATACAATACATCATACTCTTCTTTCTTTAAAAAACTTTTACAAATGTTACCCTTATATGGGAAACAAATCTTAATTCTTTTTAACAATTGAGAAAAATTGATGTAGAGGATTATATGACGCTTGAGAAAAATTACGATTGAGGATTTTATGGAATAATAAGTTGATATTATAACGGAATAAATTCCAAAACTTGATATTTATCCGTTCTCAATTTGGGTGTAGGGAATGTCATTTTGGTCGAAGTCACTTATCCAGTCCAAACAGTTTATCGCAGTGGCCATCATCGTCATAATGATTGGCAGTGGGCTTGCTTATTTTTTTATCTCATCAGATAATAATTCCTCGTCCGTCGATCCGTTTTCAACACCAGTTAGAAGTGAGTTTGTTGATAATTCAGAAATTGATGCAACGTTAGATTTTGCAGCTCAAAATATTGTTTTTTACAAAGGCGAAAGCATCCCCTTTACCCTTAATTTGGAGATCCTCAAATCAAAAGTATTTATTCAAAGTCTAATAATCCGAGCAACAGACTTAGTGCTGAATAGATCTGCAGAACAGTCGTTTCAACTAGATTTTGAACTGAAACCTGGACAATACTCATATGATTTCCAGCTTAAGCCCGGATTCAGCGAAAACGGCCTTGTCACACTTGGTTACAACGCTTATTCACTTGATCATTTTAATGTCACATATTTCAGTACCCTGAAATCAGAAGCCCTCCAAAAACCATTGAACATAGCCCTAGAAGGAAATCACTATCCAACCACAAACGAATTGGTGTTCAACGTATGGAAGACCCTTAACAGTGAAAATGTAACAATACAAGCTAGTGGTGACACGATAAACTTTGCACCACTGCAGATGAATGCTACACCAGCAGTATCAACATTTGTCAATTTAACTGGAAATCCGCGATTAGATTACGAATTTGAAGGTCTTAAGAATAGTATAGTCAATGTCCTACTCAATGGCTCATTGTTAGAAAGCATTAAGGACAAAACCTTTGGAAATCTAAGCGTGGGTCTGTATCTAGGTATATACAATTTAACTATCCAGCCTCAAATCGTTCAACAAGAAAACATTTCAATTAAACTTTTATTGCCAAATCAACATATACCTATTTTTGTTGTAATTGCAAATAATAACTGGGATGGTGAAGCCGAAGACGGTTATGTCTTCCGTGAACCAGAATTTTACCTAGATCAGGTAACTGAGCGTTTCAACACAATCTTCAATGTTTCATTTTACGTAGTTGCCCAAGTTGATTTTGAAACCGACAAGAGTTCCAGTTACACCTTCCTACGCGTCGATGCAATAGATGCGGTTGGACAGGAATTGAAGTTGAGGAATAATCAGTGGAGTCTAGATTTAAGGACTAACTCTTCTAATGCGGGGGCAGACCTGATGGTTGTACTAACTGATAAAACAATGGACTATCTGGGGATTGTGTTTGGCACGCCCCTGGGTCGATACAACATGGCGTTCCATGCTCGTGGCAGTCTGAATACGGGCACTGGAGGTGATAACGAGGAACCGGATGCTGAAATACGCCTCCCACCTAGTTTTGCAGATAACTTAATTCAACACGAAATAAGCCATATATTTGGCGCGATCGATCGGTTTACTGACACCGATAATCCATCGATCATGACTAAATCAAGACTAGATGATGCCTTTATTGATCTAATTGCTGGTCGTTTCTGGTTAGGCTTAACTTATTGGCTAGAAGATGATATAGACCTGATGGTCAACGAGTTTGCTAGATATGATTAATGGTTTCAATATTTCTTGTCGTAGGATCAGTGAGGTCGCTTTATTTCAGCCCAGAGGTAGTGAAGACAATAAAAAATTCTGTGCTTGTTGATCTGATGAAATCAATTCATGGAAAAAAAAAATCCTACATTCATTATACGGTTAAACTGATAATGAAAAGATCAATTGATAATATTGCGTAAAAACAGAGATAAAATAACATTAACCGAAGAAGAAATTCCAAGGCAATACTATAATATTGCAGCTGATTTACCCGAACCCTTGCCTCCCCCTCTTAATTAAGAAACAAAAGAACCTATTGGACCTGAGGACTTAGCTCCGCTCTTCCCAAAGGAAATCATCAAACAAGAAGTATCGACTGAGCGATATATCCCTATTCCCGAAGAAGTAAGAGAGATTTATGCTAGAATTCGACCAACTCCTATCTACAGGGCAAGAAGATTGGAAGAGTTTTTGAATACTGGAGCTAAAATTTACTATAAGTATGAAGGGGTCAGTCCTGCGGGATCACACAAAACTAATACCGCAAATCCTCAAGCGTATTACAATGCAAAAGAAGGAATTGAGACTTTAGTTACCGAAATCGGAGCAGGTCAGTGGGGTGCCGCACTTTCCTATGCCATAGGTTTATTTGATATTAGTCTTGAAGTTTTATTGTTCTAGTTAGCTATGATTCAAAGCCACATCGTAAAACAATGATGCAATTATTCAACCCGAATACTGCTGTTCACGCTTCACCGTCCTCCATAACTGAATTTGGGAAAAAGATTTTAGCAGAAGATTCAGACAATCCAGGTAGTCTT
This sequence comes from Candidatus Heimdallarchaeota archaeon, assembly GCA_022574115.1. Classification (GTDB taxonomy): domain Archaea; phylum Asgardarchaeota; class Heimdallarchaeia; order Heimdallarchaeales; family Kariarchaeaceae; genus LC-2. The sequence continues at coordinate 12,304 of JACZSS010000012.1, forward strand.
GGCATCGCTATTGGTGAAGCCATCGAGAGAGCAGTCTCTACGGGTGCAAAATACTCACTCGGGAGTGTGCTAAATCATGTACTTATACATCAGACAATAATTGGACAGGAAGCCAAAACTCAACTTGAATCAATTGATGTATATCTAGATATTGTAATTGGTTGTGTAAGTGGTGGATCAAATTTTGCTGGCTTAGCTTATCCCTTTGTCAAGGACAAAATTGATGGGACTAAGGATTTACGTATTATCGCGTCTGAATCTGGAGCTGCTCCAAAGATGACTGAAGGTAAGGTTGCTTATGATTTTGCAGATAGTGGACAAAAGACGCCATTATTAAAAATGCATACGATCGGGTCTAGTTTCATCCCACCTCCAGTCCACGCGGGATGTCTTCGATATCATGGTCTTGCCCCCACCTTGTCCATGCTGCTAAATCATAATCTTGTAGAGGCAACTGCTATTTCCCAAATTGATTCTTTTAAGGCATCACAACGATTTATTCAAGCGGAAGGTATAATACCCACACCAGAAAGTGGTTATGCTGTTGCGCAAGTTATTACCGAGGCGAGAAAAGTACCAAAAGGAGAAGAAAAAACAATTCTTTTTAATCTCTCAGGTCATGGATATTTGGACCTAGTAGGATACCAAGAATTTCTTGAAGGGCGACTTACCGATGACAATGCATCAATTGAAAGTATTGAAAGATCCATGATTGCAGCTGGAGTAATTTCTGGGGATTAGGGATCGAGTTTAATCCGGTTAAACCAAACCATCTCACGCCAATTCATTCGATCGACCGGTCTTCTGATAAAGTAATCATTCTGTGAATGAAATTGCATCTTGATCTTCAATTTAGTTTAATTATTTCAATTTTTCTTCATCTTTAATTAAAGACTTAATAAATATATAAAAATTATTATATTGATAATACAAAACTATGACTTTGAGCTACTGACATTCCTCAGCCCTCTTGAGCGCTATGCTAACAGCGCAGCAAGACATCCACGACACAAAAAATGACAAATAACAAATGTCAAATTTCAAATGAATTTAAAAATAGAATTTATTGTAACTACTAAGGCTGAAGACCGAAGGCTGAAGTTTACGGGCAGTAT
>JACZSS010000434.1 GCA_022574115.1 Candidatus Heimdallarchaeota archaeon
CACTTCCATTATCAATGCTTATTTTTTCCTTTCCGGTCTCAATAGGACTCTTATGGGGCCACTGGCCTTCTGTATTGTCCCAGTCATTCCTTATGCTTTTTTTCTGGAGCATTATGAGGATGAATATGAAACAGGGGTACATCCTAGCAGCATTAGCGCTTTCTGCAACTGCCCTGACCCATACATCTGAAACAATTTTTGCATTTATATTTTTGGCACTATTCTTCGCAATAAAATTTATGAATTCGAGTCAAATTACCTGAGAAACCGATTCAAACGAGCTTGTTTATCGCAGGTTGCGTTTTCCTCTAGTAGATGTTTCCCATGTACAGATATCGCAAATTCATGAATCTGCTTGGAAGTTATTCAAACCAAACTTTCAGAACCTTAAGAATACTGAGAGATCAGAAAGAAGACATCAGCGACGTCTAAGGTCTATTGAACGATCGAAAGGAAGTGGATTTCAAGTTGAGGGAACAGATTCCGTCTTTTGGGGAATAGTCATATTAATTATTGAAAGCATATTATATTCATTCAGAAGCATAATACACGTTATCCGTAAGCCGGCGATCTATTACAAGCTGGAACTAATCTATGATGATGAAAGTAATGAAGGATTTATTGCACAAAGAGGTTATTCGCCTCTGGAAATGAAACAACTGGCCAACGATCTCACCGATGCTTGGAAAATAGCGGTTAAAAGCACTCCAGATCTTCGAAAAACATCTTATAGGGAGTTTATTTCGAATATTTGATCGATGGTTTGAGGTCTCAGTCCAAATCGCCTTGGGATCATACTTGGCATAAAATGGTCTACAAGCCCACTCGGGATTACGACTCTGCAGGAAGCGGAGATAAAATACTTTCGTCCCAAATATTTTTGATATTCCAGTGATCTCTATTTTTCGGGGGACACAACTCATCGACGATCCAGACCTCTTGGACCAATTTTCGAATGAAACCGAATACTCTCTGCCTTGAATTGTGATTAGCGCAGCATATGTGCCCATAGCAGGTTGTCCAAGAGCATACCATAATTTATATGCGCGATCTGGTAGTGATTCTAAATTGAAAGACGAATCATCGGAAAATCGATCGATCGAAAAGAGGTAAACTCCATATTAGTCTCGATCCCCGATTTACCAGATGTTCAATATTTCGAGCTTGATCAATCGATGAACAAATCGAAAAGTAAGAGCGGCGAATACCGTCGATAAGATATTAATTACTTACAAATTTTGGAGATTATTGCCCAAGCACTCATCTTAGGCCTGACTTTTGGTTATGGCTCTGCGATTGTCAACAGTTCACGCAATTTCCTCTGATCAGATGTGGGATTCGAGTTTTTAATGGGATCACTAATGATTATTTTACATTGGTTGAATTGATCTTAAACAATGCTGGATTTGAAGAATAAACGCTTGAAACGATCGATCTATGATTACACAGACTAAAATAATAGCTATGTAACTCAAGGTACTCAAAAAACGCCAACAAGTCTGATCCGAAGGTATCGAGAAATTGAGTGCTCTGTAAAAATTCATGATCAGCGGTTAATAGATACCGTGGTAATTTGTCTTGGTACTGTTCAAATCGCTCAGACAGTTCACGTTTCAAAGATCGATCGCTTCTTCCACAATTAATGAAAGAAAATCTCCTTCCACCCCTTAGATTGAGCAACTCTTAGCAGGTAGATGGTGAATGCAGGCCACCATATAATATCATTCGCTAATATGATCAAGCCAAATTTCAAAGGAAGATCTCCCTGATAATAGGAGAAAAGGAAGCCAATTGGCCCAAATATTTTACCCACCAAACCCACTACTATAAATTTTTCATATTTTTCAGGATGTCTTGCTACCCAGTAGTACGCGGGGGCGTAAACTAACACAAACATCCCCACAACTTGCCAAACCGCGATTGGTGTTGGAGGATCTATCTCAACTAAATTGAATAACAGCGTAGGTTGCAGGACATTGACCAACCCCCAGATTAAATTGTAAATTGCTGCCCCGTAGAACCAAGGAGTGAAAGATTGGAGATTAGTAGAATCTATCGTCAATGAATGCTCATCCGCGACCAATGGCCATAAGTGATACGATCGAATGTTAAGTTATCGATCGATATGATCTTGGGTTTGCAGTCATTAATGGCGATCTACCGTGGTCATAAAATTTATTTAATCGACAAAATGGTTCACCAATACAAAATTAGGTATCTACAGGTGCAGTTAGCCATGACTTTATCAATTGATCGCTCGAATCTACAACCAATGTTCATGATTGGCAACCCAATTCTTAATCTAAAGATGAATGAATTGTTGAGCTAGAAAATTGACCGATCAAGCTTAAATCCCAAGTGCGTATTATCAGCCAATTACGCACTACGAAATATTTAATCAATTAATGTGTTTAAATGAGATATTCGATTAAACTTAAGACCAGCTAGATCGATGAAATCCATAATGTTTCATCCAGCAGTTTAGTGGTGATTTTGTAAACATCATTCAATATCAGGTTCTTTGTATTTGTATTCAACCAGCTGATTTGAAATTTGTAAATCCAAGCGAAAGATACTCTGTATTGGCGGTTTTCGCGAAATCGTAGGCCTCCAATTTGAGCTTGCAACTTGGATAAATGTGTAGACAAGATTGCAAAATTCTTATTTGTGATCCTAAGTGTGTCCGATTTAAACTTAATATTATGGTTTTTTAATATCGTTATCGCAAATTTCATGGCGATCTCAATGGGGGATTTTGAGGACTTGAAATAATTCATAATTTGTTGTTTTTTCCGATCGCTGGCTAATGATAGTATTTGAAAATTGTTTAATTGCTCTTCTGGGATGTAACCTCCTAAAAGTATAAATCTTTGAAGTCCATATTTTGACAATAATTTACAAATTAATTTATCATCAAGTTGAAATTGATGATGAATTATTCGATTCCCATGCTTTGGATCTAGTATCTGAAAACCAAGTACTCGTAAAAGTTTGAATCGGTATTTTAAACCCTTACTCAAGTAAATTAGATGTGAGATATGTCTATTCGAATTGTTCATAACAAACAAAATCAATTCATATATGTTTCGAAATCCTAGATTGTCGTTAATTGACGTAATTGCAGGTTTTGTAATTGAAAGACAATTAATTGGGAGATTTAAAAAAACTTGAGAGACCTTAATTGGGTTAGGATCATTCTTGGGTCTGAGGAGTAATTTCGTTCTATGTTGTCTGCGGCTGTGATTTAATTTTACTAGTTGCATCTAGACCACACTTTTTGAGGTGATGAGTGGGAGACTGCATAATTAAATGATTTATGCAATCTCCAATGTCTACTGCCGAATTACTCAGCATAAAACAAATAACCCTGATAGTTTAAAAGCAAATGATTTTCATTGACCCCAAGTATTTATGAAGCTCATTTAGATAAAATTTAATAAATTACTATGATTAATTAATATATTATTATTAAATTATACATAAATAAATTAAATTAAAAAGCAAATACGATCTTGTTAATTCTTAATTTAGTTAAATAAGAATTTAACAATAACTCAACTAGACTCAACCCAACTTGGGGAAGTGATTCTCA
>JACZSS010000435.1 GCA_022574115.1 Candidatus Heimdallarchaeota archaeon
TTACGCCCCCGCGGGCCAGCTCCGCAAGAAGAGCGGCCTGATAACCGCTGCCCGTGCCGATCTCGAGCACCTTGTCCGATCGTCTGACTTCGAGGGCGCTGATCATGATCGCGACGATGAACGGCTGAGAGATGGTCTGGCCTGCTTCGATGGCGACGGGTGCGTCTTCGTAGGCAAGATGTCGGCCGGGCGCCGGAACAAAGGCCTCCCTGGGGACCTTCATCATGGCGTCTATCACCCTGTCGTCTCCGATCTCCTCGCGAAGTCCCTCAAGGAGTCGGAACCTGCTCTCCCTCAGCTGACTGCCCCCTTGCCCTCAGGTGGACTCGGCGATTCCCTTGCTAAACGAACGGACTGACGCCTGGAATGACCGTCATGACGCTGTTTCTATGAATGTATCGGCATTAACATAGTAGAACGTATAGATCATCATTATACAAGATTTATCAATTCCAAGTTCAAGTTGATTTAATATTTTTAAGGTATCATCAGGTTTCAAGTCCTGTATAAGCAAAACAAGATCTAGGAACTCGTCAAAATCCAAGCGCAAATTGTGAGGGATAAGTAACTAATTTAAGTCATTTGTACTTATGTTGAATTCTTGTTTTTATTTAATTCTATCAAAATGAATGGAACCAATTGGAATTAGGTTATCCCAACTTCACCATTCGATAGCTTGAATGCTAACAAAAATGCTATGTGCGTATCGATCTACCTTGTCCTGATGCTCGCATCATTGAATACGAGTCATAGTAACGAATTCCACTAGATGGCTGATCCCAGCCACTATTTACAGCAATATTCTTGATCAAATCCAAAGCTTTTTGGTCGAGTTTGTCAAAAATCAGGTACGGTGGCAATTTTTTTCGCATTTGGCTTATTCGAAGAAACTACCGCGAATCTTTTTACTTTCCTTAGGAATCTGTTAGATTGAAGAGCTGTATGCTAGAACAAACAGGTATTTGCTAGAAAGTACAAGTCATTGCTTGAACTCGGGATCAGGTATCGATCGATTAATGATTAAGATAAACTACACATATCCAGAAGATTAATCGGCAGAGAATGTTTTACCAGGCAGTAAGTCGTAGCAACCATTGCATAAGCTGAGTTGACGTATCGTCGTTAAATTCGAATATTTCAAATGGCCTGTCATTCAATCTCACGAGTGATAAGGATTCAATAACTTGTGATTTTGTTAAAGATCCAGGTTCATTGCTGTCAGGAATTATCAAGGCAAGAGGTATTGGATCATCCTCGGTAACCCAAATATAATTTTCCCAAAACTGTTTTCGTACTTCCTTGACATTCTCGTCATCGATTCCTAAGTTGATTATCGAGGCTGAAAATTCTGAAAAGGTGGTTGGCAATTTTAACCGATTGAAGGATTCGATCTCTATTAAATCCCATTCCACTTCTGAATCCAGCGTCAATGCTTTCAAAGCATCAAGTATGGATTCGGTGTTACCGACTCGAAGATAATGAAATCTTAATCCAATTGTATCAAGCTTACTTCGTGCAAAATTGAACCATCGTTTCATAATCGAGAATAATAACCTCTGCCTTTAGAACATTTGTTTGTATCACCACTGTGGGTACGTAATTCAAACAATGCTTGACAGCATTAAACAATAGTAAAAAAGCACTTTCATGAAGTATAAAAACCATCGTGCAGACAGAAACATGGTGAATTTAAAACCAAAGAATGCACTATTAATTCTCATAGTCTTATTTTTCTTGACAATTCCTTCGATCCAAACCAATGCCTACACAAATGAATTGGGAATCGAACGGGGAGATGTCGTCGAGATGGAGTTGTTTGGTACAAAGCAAAGTGACGGATCGGTTTTCCAACCACAAAGTACATCATCCTTTGAGATAGATCCAATTGGTTTAATCACTGGTTTCTATACAGAAGTAATCGGTATGAAGGTTGGAGAGACTAAAGAATTTTCTGTCGCTCCGAGTGACGGTTACACTGATCCAGAACATAAATTATATGGGGAAACTCTACTCTTTGAAGTTTTCATAATTGCTATCAAAGATAATATTCGGTCCGAAACCGATGCCAATGGGGATGATGAAGGCTCCGGGACATTCAGCAGATTTCTTGATATCGGGTTAAAAATCACAGGTGGACTATTTGTTATCGGAGCACTTGTTTATTTTTGGAATGCAGGAAATGTTAGAACAACCCCAAAATGTGTCCATTGTGCATCAATTGGCAGGTCTAAATATGCAGAAGGTAAGTGTAAAAAATGCGGTAATGCATACTGCAGAGCATCATTCTCACGTGGATGCCCGAATTGTAAAGCTAACTCATTTATTCAATTAAAAGGCTAGATCAGTCAGATTTGCCTAATTTATGAAGTGGAAAGTTGCAATCAGCATATCGATATTTGAGGTTATGTCGAGTCGTCTTCGGCAGATGGATCATTCCGTTTCTCACATTTTCCAATACTTCTTGTTTCGTATATGACCACGAAACTACGGCAGTGAGTGTCGGAGACGACCCCTCGAAGCAACCAACCATAGTATCATAGTATTGAATATTCACCAACCAGTTGTCTTTAAGAGTTTCAAATAAGCTTTCCCTATCGTCAGCGATAATATATTTGGTGTCATGATTTCCAATAATCGCGGTGAAATCGCGTGAAGAAAGCTTTTGCATCAAATCAATTTCGGAGAGTGTAGATTCTTCAATTAGAATACCTATCTCTCTCAATTTCTCGATAACCTCCAGAAGTTCATAATTAAGAAGAGGATACCATGTATCTAGAGTTATCTCGGATCCATCCAAATAATCAATCATAATAACTGGTGCTTCAGTGTATCCAAGTTCTGCTAATCCTTTTTGTCGGTGATGACCATCTAGAATTAGATTAGAATTTTTGTCAACAAGAATTGGTCGCATCAAGTATCCCACATCTACTACTTGGATCTTGAAATCATCCACCGCAGATCGGATCACCATTTCATGGGGAATCAACTTATTCAGATGGACTAATTCAAGGACATATTTTTTTTCGGGCTTATTCGCATCATCAGTCCGAATCTCAACATTGCCCATCGTATCCGGAATCAGCCACATGACTTCTTAAAATCAATCTTCCGTCTTCGTCCTAAACACTGATACACTAGCCATTTGCACTACACCGATTTGGGATCAATGTATGTGAAACTTGAATTTGTTTAATCCTGAGCGTTATCTATCTTAAGTCTTTAATAATAGGTGAGGTGAGAAACTATTGGTTAACCAAGCATCCTTGAGAGGATGCTGCCAAATTTTTTTGAGGTTTTACATGTCAACATCACAGCTTCCCAAATCAATTTCAAAAATTAGATTCGGTCTTCTGTCTCCAGACGAAATCCGCAGAATGAGCGTAGAACGTATCATGACGGCAGATACCTTTGATGAAGATGGAAGTCCAATCCCAACAGGTCTCATGGATTCAGCTCTTGGGACAATTGATCCAGGACAAAGATGTACAACATGTGGTAATCGAATAGGTTCTTGCATGGGTCATTTTGGACACATTGAGCTGCAACGGCCAGTTATACATGTTGGGTTTAACAAGATTATTTACAAGAT
>JACZSS010000436.1 GCA_022574115.1 Candidatus Heimdallarchaeota archaeon
GCTGAGGTCGTGATCAACCCCGAAATCGTGGTCCATGCTGAAATCAGTATCCAGAACCAAGTCTGCATCAATATCCAGATGGTGATCGAAACCGTGATCCATACCATCACCAGAATCCCCGTGGGAATCTGCACCATCGTCCTCACCAAATGCTCCGAGAACTACGATGAGTAGGAAAAACAGACCGAAGAAGAAGCAGGTAACAAATAAGGTATACCAGACCTCTTCTGCAAATATTGAAAGGATGTAGTTAGTCATACTTGATCACCGAGTTATTAATTAGCTTCTTCAATCAGCGGGACACTTTCTTCAGAAGTGATTTTCTCCTGGGATTTGCTATTATTAGATCCACCACGGATGGTCCTAATCAAGCCCTCTATGTCAAGGCCGAAACTTTTACCCATAGTCATGAGCTGAAGAATGTTCTTGGGAATAATGCCCAGAGGCGAGTCTCCATTCTTGTCAGATCCTCCCATGTTTAACCAGTTGATGTCACCAACTTTCATTGAGGATGCAATGGCTGGGAGTTGCTCGACTAAGGACTTCATAATCATAGCCTCGTTGACAAATCCCTGCGCTTTGACTTTTTCAGCCAAACCTTCTGCTTCGGCCATCAAGAGTGCCTTTTGACCTTCCGCTTCTGCTAGCAAGCTCATCTTCCTTGCTTCAGCAACCTTCTCAAGTTTGTATGCTTCCCCATCCGCTTCTTGTTCAATAGCTTCCCTTCGGGCTTGGGCCTGCACTTTAATTGCATCTGCCTCAGCTTTGGCCATTCTGATCTTCTGTTGCGCTTGTACCTCAATCTCTTCGAGAATATATTGTCTTTTCTTACTTTCAGCTTCAAGTTCGATTTCGATTAATCTAGTTTCAGCTTCAACCCGGAGTTTCTCCTGATCCAATCGTGCAACTTCAGTTTCTCGTTTCTTAGCAAGTTCCTGGACTGATCGTAGTCTCAATTCCTCCGCTTCGTTTAACTTCTGGGTTTCGAGTAGGACCTTTTTGTCTTTCGCTAGTTCTCGAACTTGAGCTGCTTCCATCTGTTCAGCCTCGTACAACTTTACTTGCTGAGTAGCAAAAGCTTGGGTCTTCAAGATTTCTTGACGGGTCTCAATGACTTTTTTCTCTGCAGCCAATTTTGCTTCTTGACGGTACTTCTCCTGGAGATCAGAGAACAACTGAGTGTCAACCACATCTACGTGACGAATTTCGGCAGTGTTAATCCGAATACCCATTGGCTCAACCACCGGAAATAGCTCTTCCATGATGGCCTCGATTATTAAACCTCTTTCCCTTAAGACTTGGTCAAGGGATAATCTTGCAACCGTCGTCCTGATAATGGATTCAACCAGTTTGGCAAGAGTAATATTGATCTCAGACATGACGCCAGTGCGTCCACCAGAAATAGACTGATAAGCCTTAACTGGGTCTTCAATCCTCCAGATTACCAGGCCATTAACCTTAACTTCCTGATTCTCTTTCGTAATAATGTTCTCACCAGCATCGACTTCAAGAGTCTGCACTGTGGTTGTGAGGACTATCAGTTCGTCTATCAGCGGTAGCAGAAAATACCCGCCACCATAGCCTTGATTTTTCAACTTTCCACGTCGAAACTGCAATACAAACTCACGATTGGTGAAGACTTTGTATCGAGCCTTGATAACAGAAAATAGCACAAGCAGGAGGAATAGAACTCCTGCAGCATATAAGATACCATTAAACCAGTGTACCATATATAATAATAGGTGTTTCAAGGATATAAATTAGAGATACCCATAATATATATTATATGAAGGGTAGATTAAAATAGAGTACCGGTTTGGCGTTAGTTGCTATGTAATTAATATTAATTACATACACGCTGATTAAAAAAAATATGTACTTTCTATATATCCGATTGATCCAATAGTATGTCTAATTATTCATTTAATAGTCCTTCCTTTTAAGAAATTCCGCAAACCTCCCGCCACCTTCATCCTCAACGAACAAATTATCAGTGTAATCCTCGGGAACTGCTTCTTGACTTATACGATATGATTTAATCGAATCCTTATGCTTGTTGCAATATGAATTCCTTTGAATCAAGAAAAGTTTATAACTCAGCGAATTATCATTGACATGAATTCTTTGAAATTATCAGCTAAACCTTGCGTGATCCTGTGGATAACTATCCTGATACTTGGTACCCTTTCTCCTCAATTGACAATTTCTTCTCCTAATGAGGTTCAGAAAATTCCAGTTAATCTTGCGTTACAATCCAAATCAGATCTACTCGCCTCACTGTCGGCTCACTCATTTGATCTTCAAAATAGGGGAGTTCGTTTTCCTCAAGAATATGACAATAACTCAGGAATCGATCGAACTGCTGCTAGTTTTAGTGAGCAATCTGTAATTGATTTGGATATTACAACCATTCCATATCTCAATGTAAGCTCGTTTCGAGACAATAATTTAACTGATAGTTCGTCTATAAATATAACGGGAAATGCTGCTTTAGATAATTTCGGTCTGCCTGGTTTTGGTACTCTGGAGGACCCTTACCGAATTCAAAATAAAATATTTATGTCGAATGAAACAGAATTCTCGATTAAATTGGAGAATACAACGAAATATATTGCAATAGACAATAATTGGATCTCTACAGAAAATACAACGTTGCCAATTGCTATTTCACTTACATCAGTCATTAATGCCCAGCTCTCTAATAATACATTTCAGAAAATAGATGAAGATTTTATTCCATTAAGATTACTCAGCTCCTCAAACATCTCAATTATAGAAAACGTATTCGATAAAACTCACGGTATAATCATAGAGAATTCCACCTCGTTTAACCTTGACGGAAACAATATGACCGACATTGAAAGTAACGGTGTCGATATTACAGATTCATTTAGTTTTACCTTGTCGGAAAACATGGTTGAAACACTACAAATTACATTTTTTTTCACTGATGGCCAAAAGTTTGAAACTGGATGGCCACTGCTTGCAATTCAAAATTGCAATAATTTTGAAATTTTAGAAAATACCTTTTATGGGTTTACAGAAGAAAATCTCGTGATTCGATCAAGTTCAAATTTGTTTATCCACGATAATTTTGTAACCAATGTTGGAGGTGTTAGTTTTCATGCTGATCACTTGATTGGTATTATTGAGACAAACAATGCGGTGATCATGGCAAATATGTTATCGGATAGTAAAGCGATGGGTGTTTTTTTGGAGAGTTCACGTGACATTGAGGTAATTGCTAACACAATCAGTGGAACGATGCAAGAGGGTTTTGCTGCGCACGGTATAGCGATTATCAGTTCATCGAATATTCTCGTTGAAAGTAACGAAATTTCCGATACTGAATTTCGTGGTATCGTAGTCGGTGATGGATTCAGCCGAGGAACGGGTGGAAACGTGATTGACTATGGAGGCGGACCATCCTTCAATGTAACGATCAGAGAAAACACCATAGTTCGAAATAAAAATACGGGAATTTGGCTGACAAAGTCATTTGATATTGAAGTTGAAGGTAATACAATCCTAGAAAACGGGGATGAAGGTGTTCACACAGAAGAATCTGATAATATAACCATCTTAA
>JACZSS010000437.1 GCA_022574115.1 Candidatus Heimdallarchaeota archaeon
TTAGGAAAATTTCTGCTATAATCCGTTATGAGTTATGGTCCTCTCCAAGACATCACGAATTGGATATTGTTGACTGCTGACGCTCATACATTCCACAAACATCACGGATGGACCTTTTTAAAAAGCCCGGAGAAGTTAATGACTACCTCAACTATTAAAAATCGCTCCTATCTTTAAGATTAGTAGAAAGGAGTTAAAAATTGTGTTTTTCTTCTGTGGTCAGTGAAAGAAGATATTTTGTGGGACTACGTTTTCGTAGGAGCGGGCATCTTAGGGACCATCTCTGCTAAATATCTAAAAGAGAGATTTCCTAATAAACAAATCCTTGTAATCGATAAAAATTCTTCAACTGGACAAGGAAACACAGTAAGATCAAATGCAGCGTATCGTAACATTTTCGATACAGATCTTAATGTACTCCTTTCAACTGCCTCTATCAATTACTACAAGCATCTTGAGTCAAACAAAGGGGTAAATTTAGAGTTGCAAGAATTGGGTTATCTTTGGTTATTAACTGAAGAGCAATATCAGGAAAAATATACGAAAAATATCAGAATAAATAGTGATTCAGGATCTTATGAGCAAATATCGTTGATTCAATTTCTCCAGAAAAATACGATAAACTTCGAATTTTTATCTCAACAAGAACTCGGAACTGTGTTTCCTGAAGTTAAAACTCAATTCTCAGACGAAGAAAAATCAGAATATCTCGGCCTTAATTTGGAATTGAAAGAAATCCAACATGGTTTTCTAGGTCGTCAATGCGGCGTTCTAAACCCAGATCTTGTAGTAAAAGCCTACGAAAAAATGTTTAGAGAATTGGGCGGCCAATTTTATTTTGATATAGAAGTGACCAGGGTTCTTCTCAAGGGTCAAGAGGAAGAGTTTGATCCCGCTTTCTTACCAGTAGTATGGAAAGATCTTGAGGTTGCTGGAGTAGAGGTCATGAATCGGGATGGTAAGAGAGATTTTATTCTAACGAAAAACGTCATTTTAACAACCGGAGCTTGGATTAATCAGTTGCTCTCGCCTTTAGGAATCAATTCATCCATCCGGGCAAAAACAAGGCAGCTCTTTACAATTTGTAATATGAGCTCCTTTATTCGAAATAGTCACTTTGCAAATCAATTCAACACGATTCCTTTTACGATTTTACCGATTGGTGGGATATTTGTTAAACCAGTTCCAAATACGGATTGTGTTGTTGTTGGATGTTCAGATGATATCGGAAGAGAATTTTTACAGGAATCCATTGCAGGCGATCGTACTACTAATCCTAAACTTGAGAATCCGATAGGTGAAATTGATTTTTACGTCCGCAATATCTTACCTGTACTTCACGCTTATTTTCCTTCAATTTTTACTGAAACCTCTAAAGTAGAATTACCTAGTGCTGGAAACTATGCTTACTCATTGGATAAGTTTCCAGTGATCCAGCAAGATCCACAATTGAGAAATTTCTTTTTTTGCAGTGGTGCTAGCGGATCAGGAATAATGAAAGGTGATTCTATTGGAAGAATACTCTCCGCTCTGATTTGCGGTGATGAGGAAGCCAAATTATATGGCGGTTACAAAGTTAATGTGGCTGATTTCAGTTTGCATAGACGCAACCTACCCAAGGAAACTCTTGTTTTATAGGATCCATCTTTGATGTTACCACGCGATACCCCCAAGATATCCATCGCCCTCGCCACCGAATTTCTTTGGGATCATTACTCTGTTAAAGGTCAGGTAAAGCCTCTCCCAGCTGAAAGTGATCAGAATTTTTTGGTGATCACCGATAAAAATCTAAAATTTATTTTAAAAATTCATTTTGAAATCAAGTTTGAGGATTTCTTCAGATTTCAAAATACGGTACTAAATTCGCTGTGTGATACCGCGACCAATAAATCATTTCCCCAAGTCGTAAAATCTATTCACGGCGAAGAGTTAATCGAAGTTTCAGTCTCCGACTCGGTTTATCTCATCAGATTACTAACATACGTCTCTGGGACAGCATTAGCTCTTTTCCAACCGAAAGATCGGGATGTTCTACGGACTTTAGGCGAGACACTTGGGTATTTGGATAAGAGGCTTCAATTAATAGATCATAGTTCGCTCGAGGCTTCATTTACCTGGGATTTGGAATATGCAAGCGAAATTATTGCTTCTTGTCGAAATTACTGGTTGCAAGATAGTGATGCAACAACAATTCATCATTTCCAAGATCTCTATAATCGATTTGTTGCACCGTTAGTCCCTGATCTACAAAAAGGTCTCATCCACAATGATGCCAATGATTATAATGTTCTTGTAAATGTGGATTTGCAAGAAGGAAAACCCGAGTATTCTATTGGATTAATAGATTTTGGCGATTTGGTGTTTTCTCGAACTATTTACGAAGTCGCAATCTGCTCTGCCTATGCAATACTTCATAGTGAAGATCCATTATCAATTATCGCTGAGATTTTAATAGGATATCACACTGTCAATCCGGTAACGGAAATGGAAATTGAAGTATTGTTTATATTAATTTGCATGAGACTATGTGTTAGCATTTCCATGTCAATCAAGAATCGTGCTGAGCAACCTGACAACGAACACTTATTTGTCACAGAAAAACCAGCACGGCTCAGCTTAGAGCTGCTTAAGACAATCGATCCGTCCTTTGCAACCGCATATTTTCGGTGGATTTGCGGTTTTCAACCGATTCCTCATAGCCAAAATTTGTATCAGTTTATTTTGAGAGAATCATCGAACTGGCATCCGGTCTTTGGGATCACGATTACTGATGATAATTCAATGATCATAGATCTAAGTTTGTCATCATCTAAATTTACAATGAATGAACTACAAAGTCCGGAAGATCAAGCAAAATTCCTACCGAATGAATTAATGAAAAACGGAAAGGAATTTGGAATTGGAAAATTTGGTGAAATTAGACCAGTGTATTATACCGAAGCATTTGAGGTTCATAATTCAACTGAGTTTAGAGAAACGCACTTGGGGATCGATATATTCACTATCCATGAGCGAGACATTTATGCCCCTCTAGATGGTGAAATCGTTTCGATAACTACAAATTCAGGCCCTTATGAATATGGCGGCCTGCTAATTACTAAACATAAAGTTGCCAATGGGCAATTTTATTTACTGTTTGGTCATCTAGATCCTGAATCATTAGAAAATTACCAACTAGAGGATGATTTTGAAAAAGGTAGCCCATTAGCAACCTTGGCCAAATTTGATGATAATGGTCATTGGCCTGTTCACCTACATATCCAGGTAATATTTGAGGCATCTGATGTTGCATCTTTTCCTGGGGTCGTCACCAACAAATTATTTCATTTTTGGAAATTGATAAGCCCAGATCCTGGACCCTTGTTCCTTGCTAGATTAAACGAGAGGAATTTTTCAAATAAAATTGATGAGAATTTGCTCAGTTCTCGCAATCGTTTACTTGGGTCCAATCTTTCCCTGGCCTACTCTGAGCCGATCGAGATGGTTCGGGGGTATTTACAATATCTTTACGATTCCACAGGGGGTAGATTTTTGGATTTAGTCAATAACGTACCACATGTAGGTCATAATCATCCGTAT
>JACZSS010000438.1 GCA_022574115.1 Candidatus Heimdallarchaeota archaeon
GTGTTATTCATTATTACAGGAAAAAAGCAAAATTATGGTTTTCAATCGAACACAGCAAAAAACTCTTCAATTAATAAGCCATTTCAAGAATTTTGGTTCGATTCAATTAATGAAGGAAATTGATGTAAAGAATATCGACTTATTAATTAATTGTACAAGTGTTGGATTGGATAAGGTTTCAAGCCCTATAGCCTATGATTTATTACATTCTAAACTAGTAGTTGTTGATATAGTTTATAATCCCTTGAAAACTCCCCTTTTACAGGAAGCTGAAAATATCGAAAACGAAATTCAATCCATGGAAGGCTTACTACAAGAAGAACAGGAAGACGTTGATGAGCGCAATCGTGGAATGTTCATGTAATATAGTTCATTTTGAATATCTCTAGCTATTATTACTACGAACTTTAGTAGAAAAAATTAAGGAACGCAAAGAAAAAAATCAATTATGTCTGCAACAGAAGTGATTCGATGTGACAAATGTGACAGGGCTCACATAGTAAAAATTAGAGATCCAAGATCCACCCAGTCGTTTAATTTTTCATGCCGATGTCTAACCAAAATATCCGGTATGTTCACAACTGGCCGTTGGGAGGTTACCAATGCAAAAATGGCTGAACGTAAAGAAGACGAGGCAATCTATATGCATGAGCCAGCATCTACCTAATTATTCCCAAAAATCGAAAAACTCCAGTCTTGCAAATATTTCTTCACTCAAAGGATTGCAAAAATACAAATTTTAAAATGCCCCCGAGCCTGATTTCCATTATACAACCAATTAATGTTACTAAAAGTCAATTTCTGATAATATCATTCTTAGTGATTCTGAGTATTGCCTTTACACCAGTTTTATACTACAAACTCCATCCCAATTATGATGTCCAAGTTGTTGATCTAGATGAGGAGGATTATCTAGGAAATAGTCTTGATAAACACGCTTTCTATATCATCTCGAAGTTTGTGATCAATGATGATGGAACTACTAATCTTAAAATTGGGGATTATATTATTTTTAATAGCACATTTTACCAAGATTTACAGATAGGAAGGATTTCTAAAATTATAAACGATCGGGGTGAATTCTCATTTCTTACTACTATAGATTCCTCATCTGATCGTGGATTGATTTTACAGGATTTAGACGGAGATAGCTTTCTGGAAGATAAAATTGGTTTTGAAGAAATAGTTGGAAAGGTTGTTAAGACCGCTAAATTCGCGACTTTCATTTTATTCAAAATTTTTGAGATTGACAATTTACCAATCATCATCTTCTTTTTGATTTTGTCTCGCATACACATTTTCGCATTTATGGACCGGAAATTAACATCGAGTTTGACATTCAAAAATGTGTACGGTAAGGTCCGTAATGTAAGTATTACGCGTTTCGTTCAGGTTACAGGAATTTCATTGCTTCTTTTCCTGAGCTTAATTTATCCAGTGTCTATTTTCTTGCTAAATCCGCGAAGTGAACTCGATGAAGTCAGTTTTTCAAAAATTCAAACGGTGGCATACCGAGAAACAGCGATTGATCCTGTTGATGGATCACCGACATTACTAATTTCTGATATCCATTACTACATTGAGGTTGAAATTAAAATATTTAATGCTAGAAATGCATTTGAGACCCTAAATTTCGTGATTATTACGTTGTGGATTCCGTCTCTAAACGTATCTGGTTATGCGGTTTGGAATAACTTGAAACTCATTAATTTAAATTCAACACCCAAATTTATGATTCCAGTATTCTTCGATACCTCTGATCCAATCACTGAAAATTCATTGGTCGAAGTAAGAATGGAATTGGGAATGAGTTACTTGTTTTTCGATTCTTCAGATACTTTCGAATATCAATTTTCAATTCGAAATTGATGAAGGACATTCAGAGATACATTATCGACAAAATTATCTTCCATATTACCTTAGGCTCAACCTTTGATATTACCAAAAACATAAGTTATAATTGGATGATTTCGCAAATATTCAGCACAATAAATATAAAAATTCTAGTAAAACACAACCTTGTTGAAGAATTACCACAAGGGAAGTTTCTCACTTCTAATCATTATAATTGCAACTTTGATGCTAATTATTACCAGTGGTACTATTCATGTTTATTCAACTTCTAGTACAGACCAACTATTCCAGGTTTCTGCAAGGTACGTTAATCTCATCTCTCATGCGCCAATAAAAATTGAAAATAATGATGATCTCCTATCCCTTGTGTTAGACGGATCTGGTTCAATAGATGATCCCTATTTACTCCAAAACTTTAACCTAAGTAGTCAGTCAGGTAATCTAATCGAGGTCTCGAATATTTCTTTCTCATTAACAATTCAGAATAATTTTCTAAATGGCTTGACAAATCAAAATAATGGAATTGTATTGAGAGAAGTTAGTAATGTTCGAATAATTAACAACACAATAACACAAACGAGAATTGCGATTCAGTTACAGTCGAGTTCTGACAACGTGATTGGTCGCAATACGATCTATGACAATACAGAGTATGCAATAGAATTGGTTGGCGAGAGCAACCTCAATCTTGCTGTTTGGAATAATATTCTGCAGAGTTCGTCTACAAACTCACAAGCTTTTGACGAGGGTCTTCAAAATGTCTTCCAAAATAATTTTTGGCAAATGGATACGTTCTCAGATAAGGATGGTGATCAGATTAATGATGAACCTTATATCATAGACGGAACCGACTCCAATACGGATCTAAAACCGTTAACCACTCTCTTCGACACGTTAGTTCACAAACTTTCTCCAGTTCAGTTACTCCAACCGAGTCCATCGGAAATCAGACTTAGCTTGATTAATATTGTTTGGACCCCATCCTTAGACTCTCATGGACACCCCATCACATACTCAATATTTTATTCGACTGATGGCGATGTTTCGTGGATCTTAATTGCAGATAATCTTAACACGAACAAATACAGCTGGAACATAAATGATTTTGAAGAAACTCGATATTCATTAAAAATTGAAGTGCTTGACGATCAAGGCTTTACGTCTGAATATGAAATGGCGTCCAATTATTTTATTGAAGAATTCGTCCCAATTCAGGGAACTCAGGAAGGTTCTGATGGATCGTTTTTTAGACTGGAAGGGCTCAGCTTAGCGTCGGTATTACTTGCAATGTTGTTAGTAATCGGGTTAGGAGGGTATCAAATAGTCAAACGCATTTTGGATCAACTCCGGATCAAGAGAATCGTGGAAGGTGTTCTAGGTTTTGGGGCATCTAAATTTCTCCTCCAAATCATTAGTGAGGATGAATCGGAAGTAGAAACTCTAGAAGGGGTTCCGCCAGAATTGTTGAGATTCAAATACCTACTCAACCCGGTACGCCTAGGCATCTTGAAGATTTTATTTGATTACGGCCAAATGGCTGCATACGAGCTCCGCGATCTGATTGGCATACCGTGGGGAAAATTTACTCCACATATTGATTCAATGGCTGATAAGGGGTTCGTTGTAATGTCCAGCGATTTTATCGATGGAAAGGTGAGAAATGTGATTTTCTTAGAGGAACAAGGTAGGAGTCAATTTATGGAACTACAAATCATCCTGAGA
>JACZSS010000439.1 GCA_022574115.1 Candidatus Heimdallarchaeota archaeon
ACGCTTTTGATTGAGAAAGAAAAAGAATTGGGTGGCGATTGTTTGCATTATGGTTGTGTTCCTTCTAAATCCTTAATAAAGAGCGCTTATACTTACAATGTTTTAAAACATTCACAAAAATTGCCTATATATTAGGCCATAAAAATAATCAATCAATCAATTAGACTTTATCGAATCCGATGTCAATCTTAATTGTCAGGTTCAAGACTCAAAAGTGTATCTCTCACAACTTTTCTTGAAATATCTATCTCTGCTAGGTTTACTCTTTCATTCGTTTGATGCAGTAACTCCGTTGAACCAGGTCCATAAATTGCGAATGAAATTGTTTTATGTTCCATGAAAGCAGCTCCATCAGTCGCATAGTACATACCACCTAGTTCAGGCTTTGTTCCAGTGTATTTGTTATTATTTTCAGCTAATAACTCCCCGAACTTTCGATCTGCGGTTAGCAATGCTGGGGCGTTGAGTGCGGTTTGGATGTCAAGTTCATATCTGATTTCTGGTGTGGACTTTTCGTCAATAATTTTTTGCAATGCAGTGGTAACTTCCTCCCCTTCCACTCCTGGAGTAAGACGAATATCACATGTCACAACCGCATGGCCAGGTACAACATTAGCAACAGTTCCACCGGAAATTAGCCCTACATTAAGTGTTGTTTGTCCTAACTCAGGAATGGTTTTTTCAGGGATTGCTGCATATAATTCTGGCAATAATCTTGCGAGTCCTTCAATTGCATTGTGTCCTAGATCTGGTCGTGAACCATGAGCTTGTTTGCCATGAGCAGATATTTCGACCCACATCACACCTTTCTCCATAATTGCGACTCCTAAGCCCGTGGGTTCCGTAATTAGTAAATGGGATGCATGGTTCATGATACCATTATTTGTGAAGTGCTTGGCACCTACAAGTCCTGTCTCTTCTTCCGCTGTGGCGGCCAAGATGACTTCATATGACAGATCGGCTTC
Source organism: Candidatus Heimdallarchaeota archaeon (assembly GCA_022574115.1). Taxonomy (GTDB): domain Archaea; phylum Asgardarchaeota; class Heimdallarchaeia; order Heimdallarchaeales; family Kariarchaeaceae; genus LC-2. Next base: position 966 of record JACZSS010000439.1, read on the forward strand.
TTGCGAAACGAGTTCCGCTAAAACCCCAGCTAAGACCCCGGTTCCAGATTTCATATCGCAGGAACCCCTTCCGTACATAAACCCGTTCTCGATGTGTCCCGAAAATGGTTTATGGTTCCACTCCTCGATTTTTCCAGTCGGAACGGTATCTAGGTGTCCAGAAATTACGATTGAGTCCGAATTGGAAGAACCAAGTCGCGCCTCCACGTTTGCTTGTCCCTGGCTGTACTCGTCAATTTTAGCATCAATACCATGTTCGAGTAGGAAGTCCTGATAAATTAACGCAACTTCAAGTGTATTTTGGCTTGAATCGCTTTGAACCATACGTTGAACCAGTTTTTGAACCTTCTCTCTCATCATTTTTTAGGCACGCTTTACAGGATTAAAGAAATAGGTTTGAGAAGCAAATTTTATTCCTAGTTTTTTGTGAAAAAAACATGCTGATATCTTATCCTCGATTTATTCTTAACAAAATTTAGACTTGACTTACATTAGATATCTTGTCAGTGACTAGTAGTCAACCAAGGATCGAACGTCGACTGTTACGGACTCTTATGTAAGCTTAAACGGACTGTTGGATTGAAGAATAGGGGGAGGACCTTGTCCAATCCAAGGAATAGAGAACATAGGCACAAGATCTGTTGTATCTGGATACGTCATCAATGCGTCTGATAGATACTCCTCAGCGAGGAAGATGGGTGAATCCTTTTTTGGTATAGTGTAGTAGTAATATCGAGGTATCCACACCGCAGAGAATAACTGATTTTCAGGGTGAACTTGATAGCAAAATAGTGGCACTGGTCGATGTTGTTTTGCGTCAAATCGTCGATTGTAGATGTGAATGTAATAGTGACGGAGCAGTTTTCCCTGTAGTTTTTTCATAATTGAACGAAGACGGCTGGTTCTCTCTTCGATATTCACTTGCAGCCATTGCCAAGTTGAATATGTGGGATACGGTTGGTCCTTGAATGCTTGTGGATTAGTTTGAAGCATGCGATACGCGTTTATTGGTGGTCTTAATTGTTTAGTTGCCAAGATTGATTCCTTACAGGAACTGGGAATCAATCGTATTTAAAGCATTTACGCGTCTTTGAAAGTGAATAAATTATCAGTGAGGGATTTCTTGGGATTGATCGTTTGGTCAGTTAGTATAGAGTGTCAATTGTAGATTGGTAAGCCAAGCAGCAAGTAGGTGAGTTAATTTCCCTTTCATAGCAGAATCAGATCGCCAATAGGGTTCGTGTTGGGACATCGCAATGTCATGTGTCCAGTTATCCTGGTACTCTATTGGGAGGGCAGTTTTGTTTTTTGAATTGATCAACACGGTAATGGTTGGGTTGATGATCCTGTGCTGATCAGGTAGGTATCGTATCGAATTTTTCTTGGTAAGCCTGATGATTAAAGTATCCGGGTCAACGCGTGTGACAAACTCCGCTTCTGTTGTGTCAACCTCTATCATTTTCCGGTCCCAGCGGTCAAATGGGATAAGCTGGGTGAGTTGCTGGTAGTTGAATTTTAGTAGTTTGGTTACAATCATAATATCACGAGGGATTTCTTCCTTAGTTGGAGGGGGAGAAATTCAATGGATCATCTCAGTTTAAAAAGACAAGAGAGGGAGTTTGAATTGATTTAGCCGTTAGATCATGTATCTAGAAATGAATGAGAAGTAAAATCACTTCTTGGGTTGATTGTTGGAGGGCGGAGTACTTGACTGAGTAGCCAATCGGTCGAATTTTTGGAAACAATTTCTTTGAAAACTATTCAGCTCTCAGGTTGAGTTAGGGATTAAATTTGGTAAGTAGTTTTTTAGGATCTAGTCCCGCAGCACGAAGGATCTGCAAAGCCAGATTGTACTGACCATTGTGGAAACATGCATTGGCTCGACAGTTGCATTTCACGACTAATTTTTGAATTGCCAGCGTAGTCAGCAATTTGATTGTCTCTTTGGATTTGCAATCGGGTTTTGGTGGTTCTTGTAAAGCGGAAAGTTGTTGCGAAGTGATCGATCGGTTCGGTGTCATATTAAGTTTAATAGTTTCTTTGGATGTGGATAATAAACCACTGAAATCAGTTTCACTACCTTGTCTAGTATTTTTGAGATTGAAGTAAAGGGGGTAATGTTCTTGGAGTGTTTGGACTATTACCTCAATGTCCACCAACAAATAAGAGAATCGTTTTTTGTTATTCGACAAATAATGCTGGGCGGCGCCAAGTAATGAGCCCATGGATGAGAATTCACCTCCAAATTCGTCTTCCAGAATTTTAATTTGCTGGCGCGCTCCACCGCCTTAGTCAACGTGGAACTTCCGATGTTGTATGGCGGGGTGCCGAAGAAGGAGCGGCAGAAACGTGCACTCGAGTCCTTGGAAGCGGTAGGGTTGGGCGATCGAATCGATCACCGGCCGAATGAATTGTCTGGAGGGGAAAGTCAACGAGTCGCGATCGCGCGGGCCCTGGTGAACAATCCAAGTATTGTGTTTGCCGACGAACCGACGGGAAATCTGGACACGAAAAGCGGCGAGGGAATTATGCGTATATTCCAAGATCTGAATTCGTCGGGCCATACGATCGTAATCGTGACTCATGAGCGCGAGGTAGCCGAAAAGAC
>JACZSS010000013.1 GCA_022574115.1 Candidatus Heimdallarchaeota archaeon
TGATATCAAACAAATCGAGCCGAAGACGTTTAGCACCATGCCACATCTCGAAATTATCAAAAATAAGGATAACCCATTGGAGATAGAAGCTGCACTTAACCTGCCCAGTCAGGCGTTGTATAATTACCGCAATTATTTACATGATCTTGATTCTGATGAACTCTACGAACTTATTTGCGAATATTATAAAAATCGACGATTAGTTGATCAGGCCCTGGCTGATGAATTAGCGGATGAGAAAATACATGCGTTCTTGAGACTAGTTGGTTATTTTACTGGCAATGAATGACTGCAATTTCATCTGGATCAATCAAGGACGGTTAGATCTAAAGCTCCGCAACACCAACCCAGCTGACCACTTTTTGCTCCTGTGTCTTGAGATATGCCTGCGCTTGACCCGCGTGATCCATTAAATGGCGGGATAAATACAACACAGTCTCCATCGAAGTCATGGGAAGCCAATCGAATTTCGATTTTTTCATGAGATTTTCTTCTGTCGCAGCCTCCAGTAATTTAGCTATTTTGCGTCGAATGTAGCTTATGTACTGTAGTATAATATCCTTGGAGAGCACCTGATCTGTCGAGATATCCAGTGCCGCATCAGGATCGGTTTTCATATCAATAAACGGTGCTCGAGTGAATTGTTTATCAGGGTGCTGGATATTTGGATCCAAATCGTTGGAGTAGAAATCCACATAGTACAGGGCATGATACAGGACCTGACCAAAAATATGCCCCTCGATGTTTGTACTCCAGAGACTCTCAGAACACTCTTTCACAAGCTTATTGGTCATTTCTAACGTAGCAGCTAATTGTGAACTGACTGCTTTCTTGTAATCGGTGAAAAAACTCACAGATGGAACTCAGAGTAATGGCTTTTGTCTTCAACGGTCAGTCAGCGAATTACTTTTAATTATGGTCAACTCATTCTGTGTAGTCGGTTTCAAGCCGTTTAGTTTTTATCGGCAATCGTCTGGTAATCAGAATCCAGAGTACCATCAAACGTCATAGCATCCAAAATATCCTGAAATACTTCCTTGGATAATTTCTCATGAGCGATGGAGAGTTCAGAGGGTTGGGCTAATCGATACGAGACCGAACGCATGTCCATTAAATTGGGGACACGGTAAATAATACCATTTTCAAGCAATCTTCTAATCGCATATCGAATTGATTTTTGTGAGGAGGACGAGAGCGATTTTTTGATCTCATCCTGCGTCTTCGTCATTGTCTCATCTTTAGAGAGCTGTTCAACAATTTCCAGTGCTGGTTCAGGAAGTTTCGTGATCATTGCTAGTTCCTATACTCTATAGAGTATGAAAATTATTTTAATATTTTAGTAAGACTAAATGAGCTAATTTGTCAGGTATAGGTGCATAGGCGTAAAAACAGCAAGAATCTTGGAAAAATATGGGCAAAGATACGGAAAAATGCGGAAAATAGTAGTTTTTTTGATAAATATTTCTACAATTTTGATAATTTAAACTTACTAATATTTTTCGAACTAGAGGTGATTATTGGGCAAATGAGTATTATGGTGAAGAATCTGCCTATCGAGTAACCACTTTGGACTGTCTTCACAGACTATTTTCTCCAGATAACCGGATTTCTAGGAGTCAAATAATCATTCATCATCGGAGAAGTCAGAATGTTCTAATACCAAAATTATAATCTGTACTTAACTGGTTTAGTTTAGTATGAACACTCACTTCGCTGTGGCATCGCATATTCTCGTAGCTATGGAGGCTACACGACGTCGAAGGGGAGAAAGACCCATGCCGACTGCAGCGCTCTCCTGGAGTGCAAAAACGCATAAAATCTTCATCTTACGCATTGTCAAGAAATTGGAGGCGTATGGCTTGGTAGAAACAGTTCGAGGACCCCAAGGAGGCATCAAACTGCTGAAGGCGGGCGATCAGATAACCCTGGCAGATGTATATTTGGCAACTCAGGAGGTGGAGAGAGTGTACAAAATCCACGAGACAAATGACAGATGCCAAATTGGCAATAATGTCTCAGACGTTCTTGCAGATGTACAAGAGGATCTGGATATGATCTTGTTGGCAGCAATGTCGAAGAGGACAATAGCCGACATTACTAATGATACTTTAGATACGTCAGAAGTGAAAATTGCAAAAGGAGCTGAGTATACTAACTACAAAGCTGATCAAGCTAAATCAGAGGTGAAATAAAATGACAGAATTACCAGAAAAACAGAAGAAGAAAAACCGTAAAATCTCTGCAGACTTTCCCTTTGAATCCAAGTTTTTGGAGATTAAGGGAAGTAAGATGCATTATATAGATGAGGGAAAAGGTGATCCAATCCTGTTCCTGCACGGAAGCCCTACATCTTCTTATCTGTGGCGAAACATTATTCCGTATGTGACCGATTTGGGACGAGCCATCGCTCCTGATCTCATAGGCATGGGTAAATCAGATAAGCCAGATATCGATTATGGGTTTTTCGACACCTATGAGTATCTAGAGGCATTCATTGGGAAATTAGGCCTGAGAAACATCACATTAGTGGTGCACGACTGGGGTTCAGGATTGGGTTTTCATTATGCTAACATGCATCAGGATAACATCAAAGGAATCGCGTTCATGGAGGCAATGATACCTCAAGTAAATCTTGATGAGTTGCCCAGATCATTACGCATGGGTATGAAAATGATGCGAACCAGAGGTATTGGTTACTTCTTGGTAGTGATTTTAAATATGTTTATCAAAGGAATGCTCCCCAGAGCAATAATTCGGGATTTAACGAAGGAAGAAAAAGCGGCCTATGCTGAACCGTACCCTACTAGGAAGAGTAGAAAGCCACTATTAGCCTGGCCTAGAGATGTTCCGATTAACGGTAAACCAGAGAAGACAGCACCAATTATAGACCAGTATGTCAATTATATGAGCATAACAGAGATCCCTAAACTCGGATTTTATGTCACACCAGGAGCTATTATCATGGAAAACGAGCTGAATTGGATTAAAGAAAATTTGTCTAATCTGGAGCTAATTAATCTAGGCGAGGGAATACATTTCATTCAGGAAGATCATCCCCATGAGATTGGAGAGGGGATCGCGAAGTGGTATCAAAAGATCAATCAATTGCAAGAGAAACCCAAGGCTGTGTTGGGGAATTAATATACAGCGAAGAAAAAAAGGAGAAAATAAAAATGACCGAAAATGAAACATCATATCAAGTTACGCTTGTAGTAACTTTCAACGAAGGGGGTCAAATGATGCCCGAATATAAAGAATATTCAGAAAAAACAACTGAAATTGTAAAAAGAAACGGTGGAACACCTAATAAACCATTTTTTATTGAGAAAAATGCAGGCAATGGAAGCACTCCAAATGCCGTATTCTCAATAGATTTCCCTTCGAAAGAAGCTGCTGAAAAAACGTTCTTCAGCGAGGAATACAAATCCCTTATTCCGACCCGGGAAGTCGCAATTAAGGAAAAACTCATCCTTTTCCCGATGTAAGGAGATTCGAAAATGACTTCACACAAAATCCTTCACGGTCTTCTCATAGTACATGGCATCTCTGGCATAATAGCAGCAGCATTGATGTTTTTGTCTCCGGGAGAGATTAACTGACCAATTATATCCTACTGGAAGTGATCCTGCTGATTTTACATATTCACTGGGAATCGTGGCCGGATACTCGCTTATGGGAGCAGCAATGAATTTTCTACAGTCAATGGGGATGAGAAAACAGGAAAAGAATGCGCTTTTTTTAGGTTTCTTAGCCGGAGCTAACCAAATCTGGTCAGCGGTTCTTCATACCATCAATGAAAACTGGTTTGCTACTGGTTTAGGATATTTCTTTGGAATTGGGATACTTATCTTCAGCTATATAGCGTGGAAAAATTGGCAATAAGTTTGTAACTGGAGAAATAATAATGAAAGTACACATAGAAACAGACATCAATGCATCTGCAGACAAAGTATGGAAAATACTAGCACATGACTTTGTTGACGTCGCCCACTGGTCATCAATTGTTAAGGAGTCAAGAATCATATCGAGAGGAGATCTGCCCGCTGATGCAGTACTGGCAGACCAAGCTCCGGTGATAGGCAGAGCCACCAAGACAAGAGCTGGTGAGTTTTACGAATACTTCACTGAGTTTTCAGATGAAAAGAAAGAATTCACTTTCGAAGGAGCAAATATGCCTAGAATGATGATTTCTGCCACGAACAATTCCAAAATAATCACAAAAGGAGATAATTCTTGCGTGGTATCTTTTGATGTAACCATGCAGTTCAAAGGTATCTTCAAGATCTTCTCCCCGCTGATCGAGAGACGCGTTTCCAGATCATTTGGTAGAGTCCAACGTGATCTCAAAACATTTGCTGAAATGGATAAGCCAGTAATATCCTAATTCGTTTTCAATTATCGTCAATCGATCAGGGAAAAATTCTTGTTCTATCTTCAAACATCAATTCTTATACCTTCATCTGTCGACTGATCAACTTTACATGGTCCATGTATCCGAATTGATGGATCGATAGTCAAAACTTACTAATTATTTTCGAAATTGAGGTCGTTTTTGGCTAATGACCTTATGGAGACGAATATACCAATATGCCAATATCCAATGGTCATTGGGTACCAAGTTTGCTAGCGATTATTTTAGCCTTTTCCAAATAATCCTTGAGCTTTGAACTCTTAATATCTGCAGACATATGCGGATGAAGATCAAAATCGGTGATCCACTGTTCGAGTTGATCATACATACCCTTACGGGTTGGATGAGATTTCCCTTGTTCACCACCCGGATGAGGTGATGATACTGCCGACGGAAAATTTTATTGTCTACCTTATGAAGAACCATTGTAAACCGAAGAGAATCAAAAAATTCTTGTTGGTTGACCCACATTCTATACTTGAAGAATCCACCAACCCATGCGACCTCACCAACCGAATCAAAGTGCAGGAGGTCCACAACGAAATCTTCGATACCATCGATTTGCCTGAAGTCCCGTTCCCACCCTCGAAGAGCATCGTCTCTCTTCAAGCGGATTTCATCTTCAGCAGTCGTCCCAATGCCGAAATAGAAGAGATCAGGATGCAAGGTCTTTTCCACTCCCTTCAGATCTTTTGTCTCATACATCTTCCCGAAGCTGGTCAGGAAGATCTGGGCCTCTTCTTTTGTAATTTCCATCGAATTTGTGCTTCCCAGCTAGTATTTTAACTTTGATCAGACAAAATCGTAAATTTGTCATTGTTGGTATCCGTCTCGGTTTGGGATTACGTAATTTTTTTACCCGATCAATTTTTGGTGGATGGACGATATTATGATCCCTTTAGATGCTTTAATACCGACAGTTTTTTCTAACTTTCTCAAATAACTTCTAAAGAAAATCAATTAAATATCAACCAAACAGGAAGACCTAGAAGAGGCAATCCGAAATGGAAAACGAAAAAGAAATCTTGTTGGAACTTGGTAACATTTTCACGGGTCCGGGTATTGTAACTCCTTTTGTTGAACTCAAGTTCAGACTATCTGGTAAATTCGGACCTGATAATGTAGAAGAGGTCCTACAAACGCTTGTGGATAAAGAAATACTGAATCGATTCGAATTCAATAACACCGTCAATTATAAATCAAAGGAAGAAATCCCGATGCAACTAGACAGGGGAGCCGCTCCTGCTGCTAGGGGGGGTGCCGTGGGATCATCTGAGCAAGTCAAAGCACTTTCCGTTCTCATACTGGCAATGGCTGATGAAATGGGTAATGATAAGGTATCGGCATTAGCAGATATTTACAAAGCTAAATTTTCATAAAACATCGAGAAAAATTGTTCATGAATTTGTCGAGATTGACTCATGTCATTCTGTCTGGGCCATTCGCAAAATTAATTCTTTAAATAAGGTCCATTGACGAATCTAAATTAGATGAATCGGTCTGAGGAAAGTCGAAACGAAACTGTGACCTCAACCTTTGATACGTCCGGAAAAACTATCATCAATCGATTTATCAAGCTGGGTTTGTCCTACATTTCAGTGTATTTGTATTATATTACAGCTGTAGTCGAATTTAGAGTTCTTCAACCGGAAATTAGTTCGTTAGAGTATCCCCGATTTCTTGTTACTTTTCTATTCTGGCCACTGCTTTTACTTTATTTTACAGTCGGAGCAAATGGACTAGCTCACGTCATATGGACGATTGGACCTTTGTTGATTTTATTCTCAACCTGGAAACTTTTGGAGACTGATCGGTCACGTCAAGCAATCTTGTTTAATCTCCTTATTTTTGTGACAGCATACATCTCGAGTTTTCTGGTAATTGCGTACTTCTTTGACTAAAAAATGAGCAACTAAATGCACAATGTCTCAAAATTACGATGTGATGTTCCCTCACTTCTTGAAGTTGGGTTCAGATCCCTTCTGCATACTCCATCCTGGAGTCATAATCCAGTTTTCCTTGTGGCTGCTCAGGTTTTGGATAGAGCAAATTACCATTTTCGGTCAATGATTTTTCATATTCAGCAAATAGGTTCATGCGGGTCAAAAGATAGACACCTATCCACATATTCACAAATGGTCCAAACAGTTTTGGAACAATGGTTAAAAAGGTCAAGACGGGAACATTCAAAAGGAATGTTTCGTATTGGATTGATTCGAATGCTGAAAACATCCGAAGGAAGTCTTGCAGAAATAAACTAGCTGCGGCAAAAGCAGCAGCGTACTGGGTGTAAATAGTAATGATCAATATTCGTGACTGATGAGAGATTGGGTTGGTGTGTTTCATTAGGAGACAAATCTGGCCAAATAAAACAAAACTCCCAATCATAAAAGCAAATATCAAAATGTCAAGCAGGCCTGCTCCTATAACGGCGTAACCCAGAGCGGCCAGAAGTAGAAAGATCCGCAAAATCGCGGTAACTATAATATATGCTGGACCAATATTACCAAATTTATCTTGGTCAACTTTGATCAGTGATTTGATAAACAGAATTAGAAAACCCACTTCAACCAGCAAAGTTGCTGAAGGAAGGGTTTCAGCGAATGCAGTTATACTAGCAGAACTAACTCTTATTGAGGTCAGTTGAAAGAGAACCAAGAAGGTAAAAAATTGAACCGAGGATGCTAGGATCCACCACCAAATCGCGGTCTCACTAGGAGATTTTTTTGACAGTCTCATTCCCACTCAATAATGATTTAGCGCCATGTAATAAACTGTTATCGTTTCTAGGGTTTATTTAGCTGAAATTTTTACTCCTCAATTTTCAATCTGAGCTTTAACAATTGAGTCGAGTTCAACCTCCACATTTTGTCACCAATATTGTACTAATTAATTTTCACAAAATTTGTTGAGATATTGGTACTGATTGATCCATCATCATGAATGATGAATGTAAATATCAGTGAGTGAGTAATTGGTTCATCCACAATGATAAAAATCATAGGTGCCAATTTCAAATCCAACAGAACAAGTTTTCGTAACGCTGCGTGCTTCTCCGTCTAAATAAATTTCTCGGCTTGAAAGACAGCTAGAATCTTCTGACTCATTAACACCATATCGCGTAAATCGTTCCTAGGAATCTGTTAGTTCGAAATATATATGCGCCTCGATATTTCGCAGACTTGCAAAAATTCAGGACCTCCGTGTTTCACCTAACTCATGTTGAAAGAAAATTAGAATCTGTAGGGACGATTAGATCGGTCATGATCCGGTAGTATCAGATTAGAATCCATCGTCATAAATACGAAACCATTAAATGTGACACGAATCGATTTGTCGGAATAAAATCCAATTAGTGTAATGCTAAGTATCAATAACAGAACTAGACCAAAAAGTTATCTCGTTAACTCCTCTCCCATAATTAGTTAGTAAGTTGAATTGACTTATAACATCATCTTCTAAAATTAATTCACTTGAACAAAAACAGATTTAGAAATCAGGTTTGATATTACATGGAGAAAAATAATTTGTAACAAGTTCATGGTTCAAAAAATATTATTGAGAATCATTAATGGAAATTTACCTAAGCAAAGTACAATATAAAAATGGATGAAACGGATTTTAGAGTCAAATAGTAATATAAATTTCATCAGAAATATTTTTATATTATTAGAGATAATTTGATACAATTTATAGTTTTGGATACTTTATGGATTAACCTAATTGGTAAGGAATACGTTTACGCTTTAAACTTAAAATGCTGAAAATCGCCCCAGATATATATTCTACCAATTTGTCATTTACTTCACAGAACATTTAAAATAACCAAGAATCCATTGGGGTTAGAAGTAAAGTGGTGATTAACGTGATTACAGAGAAACTACATACACATGAACACAGGATACCTAGATATTTATCTCAGGATCAGACAGCTATAGCAATCCACACACCAGTACCGCTTCTAATAGTACTGGTCTTATAATATTCATTTTATAGCTCTGAGGATCTAAAATCATTTTTCAAATGGATTTACGGTAGTTTTCAAATGTTATTGCTGAATACGGATCAACGGTTATTTAACCAGTAATAAGTATATATTTATCTTATTTGATATTTTATGAATATTATTATGTAATATTATTAATTTCAGGCAGAATGAACGATAAATAATGGATAATCCCAATACTATAATTGACATCATCAGGCTGTTAAAAACCACTATAAACGCCTTATAAATATTAAATATTCGTACAATATAATAGATTCGAAGTAACGAATTCAATAATAAGTAATAGAAAATTAAATATAATATGATGTGTTAGCAGATTCGTTATAAATCTGGAATTTATATTATCTTTTAAATTATTGCCATACATTTTTAACTACAACAAATATAAATATAATTTACTTAGGTATATATTTGTCATTTATTTATACAATATTATTTACTTATATTTATTATAATCAATTGAATTAATTATTATATCCAAATACCCTATTAATTAAAGATAATCATTATTAATACAGTTATTTTCATAATATATTCGGTAAACACTTAAATATCTGATATTATTCGGAATAATTCCTTATACGACGAATTATTCTACAATCATATGGATTGTTCACCTATATTCATAACTATTTCGTGTTTTCACATACATATAACATTATACTTCACCATTTCAACATCCAGTTTTGTTTGTTTTTTGTTTCAATGATCAACACATGTTATAGAATTATTACGTACCAAACTCGTATGATCTATATATTTAGTTATTTACAATTTAATCAGGTTTATTAGTTATTATTCTATTATTATATTAATGTTACTGGTTAGTACAATCAAAAAAAGTTTGGCGTATAGTGGTTACTAAACGCAATTAGTCCTCGAAGCTCTGAAGCACGGATTTGGCCATATCCAGGTAATTTTCTGCGGATTCTGTATCGATTTCCACGACTTGTCGATGACCGCATGATTCACAACGTACACTTCCAGGTTTTAATGTGGTTCGACATCTCTCACATATTATACTTTCTGATTTTGTGGAATTGGTGTCCGGTTTTTTTACTCCCATTCTCATTTTAGCAAAATATCCGTTTTTTAAAAAATTTCTGAATGAGAAATATAAGAGTCTGAAAAATGAATAGGTGAAATGATTGGATATTGTTTTGAGATCAATTTTGATTATTGGATTCAATTTACCTTATTAAGGTATATTACTATGTTAGCTAGTAATTTGATGAATAAAACATTAGGTTTGTTTTCCACGTTGGAAAATGCTTACCTATCCTACGAGATCCGTAATGCTCCTATCAATTTCATCTATGAATTTGAACAAATAATAATTGATGATTTTGGGGCTTCCCGAATTAACCATATCAATGATACTGATGTAATCTATATTGATATCGATGTTGATGGACACATCCTCATTCTGGGTGAACATGATTGGAGTGGTTGTTTTATTTTTGCCACATCTGAGGAAGGTGAGGAAAATGTAGTAGAAATTGGTATGTTCTTCAATAAACTATATCCAAAGAGGAATTTTTTCTCTCGTGAGGAAGACTAAAACCGCTGAGACGTCAAACCGAAAAATCGAAGCGACCCCTTATCTATTTTATCATCATATAATATTTAGTTGGTGTATAGGCAAACAGCTCCCAATAATTTCTTGAAAAAATTTGGAGTGATCTTTTTCCTTTTGGCTGTAGCTGGTACGGCAATTGCTTTTTCCTATGGTGGAGTAGTGGGTAATTTTGTTGGATATCTAGCTGTAGGCTGCACCATGTTCGGTGCGTTATTTTACTTCAAGAAAATATTTGGTTAATGAGTCACGATCCGTCAAGAATAATCAGCTTACAGAATGAACGCATGGCTCAGGGATTTTTACTTATTGGGTTTGTTTTAGGATTTCTTGCGGTGGTTTTTAGTCTTGGTAATGCGCCTGATTTTGGCAAAAATTTATCAGTTGTATTTGCGATTATTGGTGGCTCATGTTTAATTGGGAGTGCAATTTTATTTTGTGGCCGGGACCGTGGTTGACACAGTTGATTCAACTGACTGACTCATTTTAGCGGCAATTTGTTTTTTCTGAATTTCAAATAGTAGGAATATAATAAGGAAAATTGTGAGAGTATCGGGTCGAACAATAACAATCAAAATGATTATTGTCCATGAAATTCTGTTTTCCCAGTTTTCGTATTTTCCTGTGTGGAATACATATGCGAGCATAAAAAAAACCCCAGACACAAGGATCCCACCCAAAACACCCAACGGACTCGGATTTCCCACCACAACAGCGAGGGCTACAATGATGACTCCAACTCCAATTGCAGTCGCCGTGAGTACAATCATTTTTCGATTATCAGAAATATCTATCATATGTTATGGTAAAAAATTGATATTAAAAATCAATCGTCAAACTACTGGCTAGTTTTCTTTAGTCTCTTTCGTGAACTAGTTAGGATTGGTTGTTTGATCGATCGAGGTGTTTACTTTTTAGTATTTTTTCGAATTTGGTATTCAATTGTTTGATGGTCATGACTGATCCCTTTTTGGTGGTTCGGGGTTTCATGTTTGTTTGTTTGTCGGGTTGAATGTTTTGTGTCATTATTTTTACCATCCCTATACCAATTTCCCGTATATAAAATTAAGGCAACAAATTATATATTCCTTCTGACGTGCCATTCAGTTGCGCGGTAAAATCGCGTGAAATAATGCGGGTGAATGTTTCACCCATGCCGACAAAATGATTCAAATCAATGGTTCACCCTTGGGGAGGAACCGATTTTTACTAGTATTTTTATTGGTGATATGTATGGGGAAAGAAGAAGATGTAATGCCAAAGCCAAAACAAATCAGTTCTATCTTGGTCCAACAAACGCTTGATACTATTCGCTATCAGAAAAAGAGGCGTAATCTTAGTCTGGCCAAGAGAATAAGTTTGGTTACTGCGTTGTTTTTGGGATTAGGTATTTGGACGGGTTAACCTTACAACAAGTGAGCATCGCGTATCTATCAACGACCAAGTTGTGTACTCAAAGTGGTGAATTATATGGAAGATGAATTACCAGAACCTAAGCCATTAGGACCTACAAAAGAAGAGTTAGTTGACTTTCATCCTCATCTCAAGGATCATGTCGATTTAGGAATAATCGGTCCGATTGTCAAATGGACACTTCTCATCGCGGTTTTGCTCATTTCCCCGATTATTTTATTGGATATTTCCCGACTATAGGGGCCAGAGATGAATTTGAAAAGAGAATGAGATATTATATGACCGAAAAATTAATTCCTGTCCGTATCACTGAAGGGATTTTTGTATTTTAGTATTACTCACTAACAAGTTATAAATTTTAACGAGTGCACTTGATTATATTGTCACTTGATATTGAAATCAATAGAACGATAGATGATATCGAGGTTCTTATCCACAGACCAGATTATGAAAAAGCACAAGAAGCGATTGACAGTATTGACTCTGATAGTCTGACCGAAAAAATCAAATTCAGATTTAAAATACTAAAGATAAAACTCCAACGACTAACTGTATTTACTTTTGAAGATACCATAACATCCGATGATCTTACTAGCATTTCTGAACTTAATGACGCAGAATTACTTGGAGAGGCAATAAACGAGCACATTTATCGAATTGTCTTTATCGGTAATATTCACGAAACTAAAAAGTTAGTCGATAAATATCGCAATTCAATCCAAGACCTAACTAAACCCGAAACCAAAGGGATATTCTCTTTATTACTGGGTGTGGTTGAGGTCACCTTTGGAAATGCCCGTGAAGCAATATCTCACACGAAGCAAAGCCTTGAAATAAGAAAAACGGATGGGAAACCGTTATACATAGCTCAATGCTATTTTAATCTCGTGGAGATGTATACTTCGGTAAAAGAGTTTGACACCGCGCTTGAAGTGGCCATCAAAGGAGCTAAAATTATACGAACATTAAATAATCCAATGTATCATGCGAGTTTTGTACATGGTGTTTTCAGGTGTTATATTAATTTAGGAGACCTCACAAATGCTCAACTTATGGCAGATGAGATAAGTGAAATTTATGAGAAAAATTCAGATATAACTGCTCTTGAAATTGTCCATTTCTATACTCAGGCCACGCTTCTAAGCAAGGGAACTCGGTTGAAAGACAAATTTCTGGCTCAGGATCTTCTTGCCAAAATAGTGTATAAAGATTTCATCCCGTTCCCAATTCTTCAACCGGCAATATATCTTTATTGTGAGTTGTTAATACTAGAACTCAAAGCACTGCCTGAAGAAGAAATTATCATTGACCTGCAAAAAAGTATAGCTCGGCTTTTGAAATTGGCAAAAACAACTAACAACATTCCGTCGTTAATAGAAGCACTCATTCTCGATGGTAAAATGCATTTGTTATGGGGAACTTTGACAAAGCAGAAAATATACTGAAGGAGTGTCTTGAATTAGCAGAAAAGGTTGAGATCCCGTACTTACAAGAAATTGTCCAAAATGAGGTAGAAAATTATGAGCAACAAGTATTAGAGTGGAGTAAAATCGCATATACCGCCAAAAATCAGTCATTTATTGACAGAATCGAAAAAGCGAAAATTGAGGAATATCTTGCTCAGGTATAAGATATAAAATCATAATTGCCAAGTTTCAGCTCGAATCTGCGATCAGTCAGATCCACCGGGCGTTAATTGATTATAACTTCAACAGCACATCAACCAATTTATTGAGATCTGTGATCGATCATTGATTTTTGCTCACTTTTTTTGCCGCATGTGTTAGGATGAGAGCTTTGGAGGATTTTCATTTCGAATAAATGATTTTTTATAGAAATGAAGATAGGGTAGGATGCCTCTCATAATTGTATTTTATGCCTTTCGTCATGATTATTATGTTGCGATTCTTGATACATTAAACT
>JACZSS010000440.1 GCA_022574115.1 Candidatus Heimdallarchaeota archaeon
CCGATCCAATCTCTGGAATGCATTCATGGCATCAAAAAGTGAGAGTTGAAAAAGCACGTGAGACGGATTATTAGGATGACATAGAAGTTGACACGGAAAAATCAATGAAAATTTATTATGCTTGGTTATCAAAAACCCGTCCCGGACTTGGACTTAATGGTCTTCGAAGACCATTCTGGTTGAAGCGACAATTCACTCTTGATGAATGTATGTATTACACGAGCTAGATTGAACATAAAAATAGCTCTACTCGGAGATAAACAAATCTTGGTTGTGCCAATTCTGAACAAAGAGTATTATCTATTTTTGAGGATGTATTATATCATGCACAAACTCGTTTACCTAGTTTTACTACTTATTGCAGGATCCTTCATTTTTGTTGCATCAGCAGATGATCCTCCCCAATATGACGTGGTTGTCTTCAGTGTCTATGATGAAAATATTGCCACATTTACTAATTTGACACTTTCTGGTCCACATTATTCGGTTGAATCTGCCGATTCGTATATTGATGGGTTGGAGGGAGCATTTAACTTTAACTGGTTCATATTTTCAGAGGCTCTTGAAATCGCTGATTTTGAGAACTTGGATTATGAAGTAAACGGAACTCCTAATCTGATTATTTCAGTTGTGACCTCAAGTATCAATCACACACTGGAAATTGATCAATTACCTGTTTTTATAACAGAGGATCTTGGCATTACCCGAATGGTCAATATGCTGGAAGATGCTATGGACCGGACTACTGGCTCTTTAGTGAACTCTGCAGTTTGGCCGGTAGACCTTCAACTGATTGTACTGGAGAGTTATCCAGAGCAATATGCAGTGAGCTTAGTGTTACAAAGGGGAATGGATTTACTCGCATATGTGTTTGAAGAAAATGTAACCATGTTTGCAGGTACAGAACTGCCCGAGGGAAACCTAACACATGATTGGTTTCGCCATGCAATTTTTGGATATTCCAAGACCATATTTCTACCAGCAGGTGGCAGTACCCAAACTCTGAGCTTCCCAACTTTTTCAATCTTCCATAGTAACTTTACTCAAACTGACTCAGTCACAGTTTATCCCAATGATTTAACAAGTGAGGATCTGACTATACTGGTAATTATGCAGAGCGGGGATTACATAAGTTTGGATGTTGACACTGGTGAAATTCAGGTCCGACAGTCTACAATAACTAATGGAACTGCGTACGTTGATCTGGCTATTGCTAACTTTGATGTTACCGAGCAGAATAACGGTCGTAACGGCTCAACAGTTGATCCTACTGACACCGAGAATTTAGCAGTTCCTGTTTTACCCATATGGTTTCTGACTACTTTAGTTAGCCTCACATTGATCAAGAAGAGAAAATAACTTAACGTTTTGATAAATTATTATATAGACGTCAACTGGTACGACCTGGAATTTTGCCTGATTAATCGGTTTGTTCATCCCCCGAGTAATATCACTAACTTTGTTCGTAGGGGTTGGACTTTGGCTATATCAGAATCGATATTAAAACAATAAATTGAGGTAATATGTGACAATGTTTGATCTTGCTCGCTTCAAACCAGTGTATGAGCGTGAAGTCGTAAAATCAATGCGAGACGGAAGCGTCCCGGGTATGAGTGTTCTAATTACAAGGAATGGCGAAACACTTTATGAACGTAATTTTGGATCGCGAGAATGGGTTGGAACAAAACCCGCCACGTCGGACACACTTTACGGTATAGCCTCAATGACGAAGTCGATGACTTGTGTAGCAATTTTAATGCTTCACGAGCAGGGTAAACTGAATATTGATGATCCAATATCCAAATATATTCCGGTTAAATTGCAAAAGGATAACATTCCAATCACAATTCACAACCTGATGAGTCATAGTTCCGGATTACCAAACCTAGGTAGCTACGGAGTAAGTATTCGAAATGAGGACTTGACTCCCTTTAAGGGTCAAAATATTCCTATGGGCAACTGGGATGATTTTTACTTTTATGTGAATGATGCGCAAGATTGGTTATTGCACAATCCTGGAGAAAAATTTTATTACAATAATGATGGATTCACCATGTTGAGTCAAATCATTGCAAAAGTCAGCCACATGAGCTATGAAGATTTCTTGAGTGAGAATTTATTAAAACCGATTGGAATGAATCGAAGCACTTTCTACAGGGAAGACTTGGAGTCAGATGAAAATGCTAGCAAAGGATATTCCTCCCAGCCTGCGAAAGATGGGATGAAGAGAGAACCTAAGCCTCACCTAAGTAGTAAATTCAACTCTGGAGCTGGAGGGTTAAATTCTTCAACTGCTGAAATGACAAAGTACCTTTTATTCCATCTGAACAACGGCAAGGTAGGAGATAAACAATTGGTATCACCTGAACTTTTGGCTAAAATGTATGAACCACATAACCAACACGTTCCAACAGAAAATTTTCTACTATTTAGTAATCCACCTGCCTACGGCTACGGTCTTTCAATAGTTGATGACTATCACGGATACAAACTAATCCGACATGGAGGGGCATCGGGTGTGGCAGGGGGAATTATCATCCTCATACCAGAATTAGATATCACTTATACACACCTGTACAATGTTGGTTGGTTCACGATGCATTTGACTCATATTGCTTTGTATTCTTTGCTGGGTATGGATCCGACCGAAGTCCCCTATCTTAAGAGAAGGGCTCATTATCGAACGCTACAGGGTGAGTATGTTGGTTATATGAAAAATATACAAGGGAAAGTGAGCTTGAAAAGTGGGCTTCTTTATTTTGAAACTGAGATAGTAGAGAAATCCTCCGTCCCGCTCATTCCTGTGAACCCCAAAGAAACAGAACCGCTAACGTTCTATATGTATAGCCCTTACGGCAGACTCACCGTATCATTTACCATTCAGGCAGATGGATCTGTAACATTTGACTACGAAAGAAATTTGATGAAAAAGGTTGATTATCGGCCCGAATTGGAATAGTTTCTGTCAAATATATTTTAGTTGTTCCTAAAACCTAATATTGAAAAATCAACCGCTCCTAGCAGTAACGCTACAAATTTCTGATATTTCATTGGGATAAATAGGTAGTATTTAATAGGTCGATAGAGTAATTTTTTTTTGTTACGGGGGTTAAAGTTAATAGACACACGTTTTCAAAAACTTTCAGCTAACATATTGCTACTTGGAGATGCTGCCGTTGGCAAAACCTCAATTAAAAAACGTTATATTGGGCACGGATTCAGAAACTCATATCTTAACACAATTGGTTTTGATCTGATCAAGAAGACGATCGAGTTTGAAAATCAAGTGGCTTTAGATGCTCAAATATGGGATATGGGGGCGAATCGTAAACCAAATCGCATTGTTCGAAAACTTCTCAGAAAAGTCTCTGGTGCATTGATCATTTTTGATTTGACGAGGTATGAAACGTTTCTGAAAATAAATCATTGGATCAAATTGCTCTCCTTTTACCCAAGATATACAAGCCGTGCCACCATGCAATGAGTGTATCTCAATTAGATCTGCCAAGAAACATGTCTTTTCTTTAATGGTTATTTTGGGTGAGTGTATAGTACGATTCTTATT
>JACZSS010000441.1 GCA_022574115.1 Candidatus Heimdallarchaeota archaeon
GACTAATACTGACACATCAGCAACCCCACCAAGTCTCCCAATTCCCGCTTTTGAATTACTTTTTTTCATTCCTGTAATTGCTACTATCTCTATCCTGCGTAAAAGAGTAACTCTTAACTCATAACTAACTCCTGTTAAACCAAAATTCTAAGAGAACGTCAAGCAACTCATTCAGCCTTCAGAAATTATCCATGATATCTCTCAAATTATTGATACAAGATAATTGACATTACTTTATTGTCGCTTATTCTTATCGATTTTGCTTATACCGCGTATATAGTTTCTTGGCATTTTCATATACCTCTCGATCATTACTGGACATCCCTTCGAGCTGTTTTCTATTCTGAGCTTCTAAGTACAACTTCGTCAAAATACTCAAGGTTGCTAAAAGGAAAACCGACACCCCTGCACCAAGTACGATACCCGATCGCTGAGATCCTGAATCTGTGGTAATTGTGGCAGTGGTTGTAAAAATATTTATGTTCTCTTGGACATTTTCGATGAAAATGGTATAGCTGAATATGGCTATATTACCAGCATCATCACTTACTTTTATCTGCGCCAAATATTCGCCATCTGAAACCAAGAGCGAATTTAACCTCAATTCAACTATTCCAGAAATTGGATTATGTAATCCAGTATCCAATAAGAAAGAATCGTTGTCTTTGGTTAAGATTAATTCAGCTTTGTCTATGCCATAAAGATCAGAGAGACTGACATTGATCCCTCGAATTCCGCTGATAACGTCATTGGAGGCTAATCCCTCAAGATTTGTTAATCTAGGTGGAGTATCGTCGAAAAGAAAGGTGAAATTTGTTGTGTCATTATGACCGTCAAGCAGTTCAATACTGAACCTGAGGAAATGTGGTCCTTCGGTGGTCGGTGAGGTGATTAACAAATCAATAGGATTGGGATCTAAAGTTTGCTCTGTACCGCTATCCCAAGTATAGGTTAAACTCGAAATGTTACTGGGATTTGTGATAACAACAAAATCAATCGGAGTTCCGGAATTCACGACTTGGCTAGCTGTAGGATAAATTAATCTGATAAAGCTAATATCATTATCAGTTGAAATTTGATCAATTTGTTCGCCCGTTGGAATTTGTAAAATAGGTGCATGGGCTATTTGTGGTTCTGTTTGAGCAAACATCATGCAAATCAATAAAATAAGTAGCAAGTTTTTCCTGAAAGTCATTCTCGAACATCCGGAATTTGATCAATGTAAAATCAAACTGATCTGGATCAAATACCTGATTGAAGAGTTTTTCGTATTTTTTATAATCCTTTAGAGATCATCGGGAAATTAGTAATTAGAGTTCGTTGAAATTTGGATTTTTATTCGTTTATCTCTTCCTTTTAATAATCATAGTTTCGATGATCAGCACAACAGTAACTATTATTATGCTTTTTTCAGTTGCCTTGATTTTCCACGTGCGTAATCTGCGATCCCGATACCGCCGAGGATCTGTACAAAATATTCGGAAGCGCTGGTAATTGCCACAAACTCATTTGCTGAGTCATCGAGGGTGCCTAGAATAATTTCTTCACCCTCACGTTCACATCCAATAAAGTCTGGTAATTCACCACCACGACCGGATTTAGTCAAAGATCTAAGTGTGACATTCGCCTCTGCACTGTGCATTTTGTCAATCCAGTTCTTATCCCTCACTTCGTCAATATATGAGATGATTGTTACTTGAATAACACGTTTCATAGACAGGATCTGATCGTCGTTGATCATGGAAATATCTGGAACTAGGATTGTTACTTTACTTTTGACTCGACTGATTAAATCCTCCATCTGTAAGACAATTGCTCTCTTTCCGATTATATGAGTAGTATTGAATTTTGGCGTCTCTGTGGTGTCATGAATTTTGTGAATATTATCAAATGTAGTTGTAATATCAAGTGTTTCCTCAATCAAAGATCGTGAAACTTCAGAATATTTGGTACTATATTCCGTTAAAGTTGTTTGCATTGCCTGAGCATTTTCCTCAGTACCTTGTCCGGCCAATGCTCGCAACCCCTCTACCAACTCTAAACTGCTGGTTAGGGCGGCGTTGCTTTGTTCGGTGATGGACTGTTTTGCAGTATCGTAAAGTTCATTGGTTTCAGCTTGAATCCCTCTAACCAACTCTGCTAACTTACTGAACGAATTAGCAATTTCTTCTTCAAGTTTTGTGCCGACGTCGTTCAACATACTGCGCGTCTGTGCTTGCAGCTGTCCTGTGTAATCCGCCTCTACTGTGGCACTGGTGGTGATATGGGCGTCAATCTTCTCCTTGATTTGTGTAATTGATGCTTTAAAATTAGAAATAATCGTATCTTGAATACTTTCTAGTGATTCATTAGCTTCGGTGAATTTCTCTGCGATTTCTGCTTTCATTGAAGCGATTGTTGTCTCCAAACCTGTTTTCAACAAATCCGATGCGGATGTGAAGTTATTTCTTACCTCATCAATCGTGCTCGTGAGAGCTGTTCTTAGTCCACCCATCGTTTCTATAATAGATGATGAGTAGTCCTCCTCATTCTGACTAATGAGATTATCAATTCCGCCTCCGCTATTCTGACTCAGTTCTGTTAATTTGGCGTTAATTTCGTCAAACTTAGGACCAAATTCGTTCCTAATCGATTCTGCTTTCTGATTTAGGGTGTTGGTAGAGGACGAAATATTTTCTTTTACAGAGGATCTCTCGGTCTCCAACAGATCAAATAACGCGTTTTTAACGTTTTTCTGGTCGTCAAATAAACTTACTTGGCTTTCAAGGACGCTATTGTAGACACTGGAGAACTTGGTACTTAATTCGTCTTTTTTCGTGTCTTGGCCTGATTTAACCTCAATCACCTTTGCATCTAAATTGGTAATTATTTGGTTTTGAAATTCGGTAAATTGTGTATTCATGTCTTCTAGAATGGTCTGAAATTGGGTCTCCATTTTTGATTTATAAGCTGACAATTCATAATCTAACACTTGTTGGATATCACTTTTCATCTGATCCGCAGTATGATGATAAGTAGCTGTCGTCGTAGTAAGGTATTCCGAGATTGCAGATTGAGCAGAGTCAGCAGCAGCTTTCAGTCCACCATGGTTGGCGTTTAAGTGTTGATCATATTGGATCGACGCGGAGTCTAGTTGTTGATTTGAAGCTTCGATCGTTGTGTTAATCTCGTCCAACTTAATATTCAACTCGCTAATCCCTGCATTTAGTTTCGCAAAAGTAGTAGATTGTAATTCATCCACTCTTGACGCCGTCGTTCCGATGTCTTCTGTCAGACTGGTCTTTAACTCGGCTATTCCAGTGTTCAATGCGTCCTTGAATTGGGCTGCAGAGGAATTCAACCCATCTACTGTAGTCTTTACTTTTTCCTCCAGGATCTCTATATTTTGGTTAATTGTATCAATGGCAGTTGACAAATCTTCAGTTAGTGGGTTAGAAGCGGTATTAAGCGTTTCCTCAAATTTGGCTTTAGTGATTTCAAAGTCAGTTGTTTTGTCAACTGGCACTTCGTCCATCCCCCCTCCCATCACACTTTGATTTGACGACTTTAATTCGCT
>JACZSS010000442.1 GCA_022574115.1 Candidatus Heimdallarchaeota archaeon
GAAGTCAGTAAAGTAGGAACCTGTGCGCATATTTTATTACCCACTTCTGCTCAATTTGCTAATCGAGACGGAAATGAAATCAGGCCTGGTAAATATGCTGATCTAGCGATCGTAGAATCTATTAAACTTTTGATAACCAAAGGCGCTAACAGAGAGCAACTAAAAGCAAAAATCACCAGCGGAGCACAAATGTTCGATTTTTCATCCCAGGTAAAAAGTGCTCTTGATGTTGGATCGCGGAACATTGTTGCCGTCAAGGAGTATCTTAAGTTGAGTAATGTTCCAATTGTAGCAGAAGATGTTGGTTCAGATTATGGCCGAACAGTTCATTTTGATCTTGAGAAAAGTATGTTAACAATTAAAGTTGGACTACGGAAAACAATTAGGCATATTTGAATTTAGGCAGAATATTCTATGATACGCTGCGCAGCCTCTCTTAACATGTCCGAATTTACACTGCCAAAACTTATTCGTACATGTTCGTACCGGCTTTCTCCAAATTCAGAACCAGCAACCGTTACTACTTTTGTTTTTTCAAAGATATCTTCCGAAAATTCAAGCCCTCGATTCTCGCCAGCATATTTTTCCGATCTTACTCTAGGAAAAGCGTAAAACGATCCTTCAATAGGCTGCATTTCCAAACCATCAATTTTTCCAAATTCTTTCACCACAACGTCTCGTCTCTCTTCCATAATTTTTCTCATGTTGACTTTGAATTCAATATCGGCCTTAGTTCCCATGAAATTAGCAAGTGCATATTGCGGCAAACTAGGTGGATTTGCTACAATAAATGGATGTAGTTTAGCCAAAGGTTGAATCAGTTGCGAATTCGAGACAGCAAAACCCATTCGCCATCCAGTGATACAATATGTTTTGCTAAATGAATTCAGAATCACGGTATGATCCGGAGCAAGTTCGGATATGGGATAGTGTTTACGATTATCAAATGTCAAGAATTCATAGACTTCATCGCTCAGAATGAGAATATTATTGTCAATAGCTAAGTCTGCAATCATCTTTAGAGTTGAATGGGTAAATACTCCACCTGTGGGATTACCCGGTGTATTGATTATCATCAATTTTGATTTTTCAGTAATCGAGGATTTCAAATTCTCTTCATCCACCTGAAATTTATCATCCAAGTTTAGGGGAATGGTTTTACATTTTGCGAACTGGGGAATTGTCGGATAATATACAAAGCCAGGGTCTTGAACTAGAACCTCATCCCCAGGATTGGTATAGGCAAATATTGATGTGTACAGCAGTTGGGTACCCCCTGCACCAACGACGATATTATTTGGATCGAAGTCTAAATTATACACTGATTTGTACTGACTCACAATTTTTTCTCGGAGAGACGGTATTCCAGCATTGAGAGTATATCCATGAGCACGCAGGTTCGACATTTGATTTTTCATTTCGTCCAGTAATTCCTGCGGCGGCATCAGGTCAGGCATTCCTATCCCCAAAGAAATAACATCTTTGAGATCCTGCGCTCTGGCGAACATCTTCCTGATTCCAGATGGTCTAATATGTTTCAATAAATTTGCTTCTTCAATCTCAAAGTCAGGTATCACAGACACCGTAAAGTGAAGGGCAATATATCCATTATTCAATCTCTAAAAAGTTATTCAAGATTTTTCTATATTTTTTGCTAATCTTTCACGATCAAAGATAACCTGCTTTAGGATGAGTCCCACAAACATGATGGAGAAGATCACCATCAGCATAATTCCTGTGCTGTATTGTGCCTCCCTTCCGATGGTATATTTGGCTGTTGACTGGAATGTCCTAAAAAAGAAGAATGATGGATCCCAATCAAGGAGGCCAAAGACAACTGTTGTCTCAATATTCGAGTTAAAAATCCAATTCGCTTCGGTGTTACCGTTAATGTCAAAGATGAGTTCATCGGGTATCATCGACATCAAAAATTGAGTATAACTGATTCCAAATTCATCTCTGGTTATGTTGTTGTCGTTGAACTGGTCAACAAGATCATCTATGCTAGTTGTGATAAAATTTGCAGAATCAAGCGGCAAACTAATTGCAAATACTGAATATTCTAGGGTGCTAGGATCGACGTGGAGGGTAATTTCAAGAGTCGAATTCTCTGGTAATTTATAGGTCCTTTGTCCTAGTGTTCTCATTGAATCAGTCAGGACAATAACTTGATCACTATTCGTGTTTTCATCAGTCCAAGTCTCGCCGTAGTGAGGACCACTCAAATAACTAGTTAGAACTAGTAATAGCAGAGTAAATCCGAGTGTTTTGGAGTGAATTTTTTGGATTTCGGCCATAAATGAATATTTTATTGATCTGTAATCATTATCTGCTCTTGCTAAAATGCTAATATTAAGGCTCAGTAAATCCTTCCAAATGGAACTCCAAGCTGGAATTACAACGACCTTAAGATACCACAGAAAAATTGTCACATGGATAAACAAGCTCTCGATCGGTATCTTGACCGTCGTTCCTCCAAAAACACGCATTCTCTCTTCTGAGGTCCAGTTAACAAAGAAGACTGAGGCTCCCACTGCTTCTTCGATAAATTCTGTATCCAGATAGAATCCCTCAACTGTAACTGGAAGAAATATGCCTTCATCTAATCCTAAGATGGTCCCCATTTCAAAATCAAAAAAACGTTGATCAACCGGATAAAAAAGTGGTACTGGCCCAAATGTCATATCAAACATGATGTGAATAAACCACATAATTGCAAAGATCCTCACATTGCGGTCAAGATTCTCATATCTT
The DNA here is from genome assembly GCA_022574115.1 of Candidatus Heimdallarchaeota archaeon. Taxonomy (GTDB): domain Archaea; phylum Asgardarchaeota; class Heimdallarchaeia; order Heimdallarchaeales; family Kariarchaeaceae; genus LC-2. The sequence goes on from JACZSS010000442.1 coordinate 2,755, forward strand.
GATTGTAAACTCAATACCGAGCTTAACAAGATAATTCCAAAAGGAAGGAATAGAGTATGGGTAATCGTTCGATGGACTCCAAAGATCAGATCAATATCAGGTGCTGCTGCCCCTAGGGTTAGCACGAAAAATAGGAGCGGATTTTGTTTTAATTCCCTCTTAAAATCTTGTCCTGAAAATAGATAAAGCAACATTGCTCCCATGGCCACATGTGAAGAAGTCCAAGTCATAATTCTAGTATTAAATTGGCCGAAAATAACTTTAGCCATTTCGGTTAAAATATCAATAATGATTCTATAAATTTTTACCCATCTATATTATCGCTTGAAATTCCGTTCAGGTGGTGCTTGAATTTCTTTTTCTTTATTGTAAATTTCTATATTCTTAATTATGGAGTCGCAATCCTAGTTTCATGGTGGCTAAAAAAAGAACAGTCAAGGTTTTAGTCCCGAGATCTGATAATGCTAGAGCTCAAAGGATTTATTTAATCACAATTGGTCTACTCATTTGGGCAAATTCAATACCTGTAATTGCGATCATTATTCAGATTGGTAAGAGATTAATTGACCCTGAAGGCTCACATACCGACCTTGATCCTATTGCCGCGGTGTTATTCATTACTGTCTTCGTATCATTCGGCGACCACACGCGGTACACGCCAGAGGACGTATCGAATATTTCAGGATGCGACTGACTCCCGATGAAGACATACCGCGCGTTGTAGTTTATCACGCTCTCCACCCCCTCCACCTGCTTCGGTGCCGTATTCAGATAGACCCCGATCACGCCGACAAC
>JACZSS010000443.1 GCA_022574115.1 Candidatus Heimdallarchaeota archaeon
GAAACGACTTTTTTCAAGTCATAATTAGGCTTGTATGAAATTAACTATAGATGAGGAATTTAACCTTAACGAACCAATCGATAAAGTTTGGAATTATCTACAAGATGTAAAAAAAGTTGTAATCTGTGTTCCAGGTGCAACTATCACCGAAATAATTGATGATAAAAATTTTACAGGTAAAATTTCAGTCAAAATTGGTCCGATCACCTCAAATTATGATGGTAAAGGAGAAATTACTGAGTCCAACTACGAGACTAAAGAAATGAAAATTTCTGGGAAAGGAGTAGATGCTAAAGGTCAAGGGAATGCAGAAATGGAAATGACTGCTAAGTTAATTGTCATAGAGGATAAAATCACCCAAATGACCGCAACGATGAATGTAATCATTAGTGGTAAAGTTGCTCAACTCGGGTCGCGAATGATCAAAGCTGTCAATAAACAGATGTTTAAGAAATTCGTCAAAAATTTGACGGAAAATCTGGCTAATGAAGAAAACATTGACTATGATAAACAGAACAAACCCGTTGGAGCCATTTCAATAGGTCTCATTGTGTTCTTTCTTGCGATTACAAGTCCGTTTCGAAAATTATTCAACTGGATCTTCCGGAGGAATAAAAAGTAATCCGCTAGAAAGAATTAATATCTGGAGAATGTAATCTATGGACAAAAACGTCACGATAGCTGTTGATAATCTAATCACTCAATTCGATGATTTACAATATGTGACAGATCTATCCTTAGCTACTAGTCTATACTTGCTAAAACAATTAAGAAAACCTTTGCTAATTGAAGGTGAGGCTGGAGTGGGTAAAACAGAAACTGCTAAAATTTTAGCCAGTCACTTGCAAACTGATTTGATTCGACTTCAATGTTATGAGGGTCTAGATATTGATTCAGCAGTTTATGAATGGAATTACCAACGACAGCTTCTGGCAATTAAAATGCAAGAAAATAGAGATAGTACGATAGAGGAGAAGGAAAAAATGATCTTTAGTGAAAAATATCTACTTGAAAGACCTTTGTTAAAATCTATCAAATATACCGATAAGCCTCCAGTTCTTTTAATTGATGAAATTGATCGCGCAGATATTGAGTTTGAAGCCTTGCTATTGGAATTACTGTCCGATTTTCAGATTTCAATTCCCGAGTTAGGCACGATAAAGGCTCAACAAATCCCATATGTAATTCTAACTTCAAACCGAACAAGAGAACTTAGCGACGCTCTAAAGCGTAGATGCTTATATCACTGGATTGACTACCCTGATTATGATAAAGAGCTAAAAATTATACTGAAGAAATTTCCAAATATTAAAATTGAACTCGCCAAACAAGTTGTTAAAATTATTCAACATCTGAGAACAACTAAATTGAAGAAGATTCCAGGGATTGCCGAGACATTGGATTGGGTAGATTCTTTACTAGAATTGAAAGTAAATACATTAGATGGAACGACTATTGAACAAACATTAGGGTCTATATTAAAATCAGTTGAAGATATTAAAAGCGTGAAATCTGGTGAGATCTCTATTTCAACAGAATGAAGCTACTAGGTAAGAGCAAAGATGATTGTTGATAACGAGATCCAAAACAGTATTGATCGATATATTGGACGAATTGTCAAATTTTGTGAATTCTTAAGAGAAAATAATTTTGATATCAGTATCAAAAATACCCTTAGTTTTTTTGAAACAGTACATTTAGAAACCCTGCTAGACCGGAATTTTTTCAAGAACTCTCTTAAGTCAATCCTTTGTTCTTGTAGAGAGGATTTTCAAAATTTTAACGAATTATTTGACAGATTTTGGGATAAGGCCAAATCGCCCCAGAAGAATACGTTGTCTAAAACAAGCACAGCGGTTGTAAAAATTATTAAATCAAGTTTGGGATATTCAACGTTATCAAATCAAGAGTCTCAACTTATCGAAGACGAAAACGAACAAGTCGGTGCAAGTAAATTAGAAGCTCTGAAGACGCATGACATAAGCACTATCCCATTATATGACAATGATTTGTTTGAGCAAATTGCTCTTAAGTTATGGTATCAGATGAGTTATCGAATTAGAAGACGATATAAAAAATCTCGAAAAGTGGGTCGGCTTAACTTCAGAAAAACGATTAGAGCAAGCATCAGCAAGGGTGGTGAACCCTTCTCGCTGATTCATAAAAAGAAACAAAAAGAAAAAGCCAATCTGATAATTTTCCTTGATGTCAGCGGTTCAATGGACAGATACAGTTATTTTTATCTGCAATTTATACACATTTTGAGTAAAACCATTTCAAAGTTAGATGTATTCACATTTAGTACGAAATTAGTAAAAATCACTAAAGAGATAAAAAGTGCCAATTTTACCGAACTGTTAAATTATCTCTCCATCATGGATGAGAATAACTGGTCCAGCGGTACCACGATGGTATCATGTTTTGATGAATTCACCTCCTTACATTCTAAATATTTGTTGACACGACGAACTCCGGTGATCATATTTAGTGATGGTTTGGACACTGATGAGCCACAATTATTGCTTCGAGAGATTTTGAAAATTAAGAATAGCTGCAAGGAAATAATTTGGCTAAATCCTCTCAAAGGAATGGAGAATTATCAGCCAATCACTCGATCAATGAGTACAATTCATCCTTTTCTAGATCAATTTTTATCAGCCCGCACCCTGAACAGTTTAAGCGCTTTAGAAGAGGTCCTCACCAATGCCCTGGGAATTTAACGAAAAAGTAGTTGAGCTACGAAAAGCCGGTATTCCATTCGTAACCGCAATTGTTACTAGACATGAAAAACCCAGTTCTGGTAAAACTGGAGACAAGGCAATTATACTCGCAGACAAAACAATTTTTGGATGGATAGGTGGAGGTTGTGCGCAACCCATCGTTTTGAATGAAGCAAAAAAATCTTTACTGGATGGTAAACCAAGACTCGTTCGCGTTAGTAAGCAAAAAAGCTCAGATTTACCTCCAGGAATCATCGAGATATTCATGAATTGTCACAGCGGTGGATCAATCGATATTTACATCGAACCCGTTCTTCCATATCAGCATTTATTGATCCTTGGTAAGTCATTAATTGCTCAAAATCTGTGTACTCTTGGAAAAGCGATGAACTATCATGTAACGGTTATTGCCAAAGATGCTAATGATGAACGGTTTAGCAGTGCCGATGTAGTACATGACTCTCACGATGTCGAAGGTTTAGAAATTAATCCTAATTCATATGTTGTGATAGCCACTCAAGGAGATTACGATGAAGAGGCCCTTCATTCGGTGACAAAATACAATTTTCCGTATGTATCGTTCATTTCAAGCAGGAAAAAATCTAAAGTCCTGTTCCAGGAGTTGTTGTCTGAAGGAATCACAAAAGAAAATCTTGACAAAATCAAGAATCCCGCAGGTTTGGATTTGGGGGCTAAATTGCCTGAAGAAGTAGCATTAACTATTTTAGCAGAAATTATTCAAATCAAAAACCAAAATAATGATGAATCAGAAGGTGAAATGCCTAAAAGATCTAATCCGGATGTTGATGAAGAGAAGATAATT
>JACZSS010000444.1 GCA_022574115.1 Candidatus Heimdallarchaeota archaeon
AAATGTTTCAATCCAAACACTTGCAAAAAAGATCAATTTTCGGATATTCGAGAAACCCAATTCCATCCAAACGGCTGAGATATGTGTCCGGCTATGTTTTCAAGGCATAGACTCAATTTATAAATGGAAAACTGGAAAAATGCATGGATGGGAACCACTTGAGATCTCCAAACGAGTTGCAATTCAGACCCACCACTTCGAATTACGGTAGAAGGAGATAACCCCAAACGTTCTCAATGCATTTTTAGCCGGTTTTAATAAAATTTCAAAGCTGACTACAATGGTTGGAAAAGGAAAAGAAGCCCTTGTTTGTGTTGCAGATATTCAATCATTTGGGTCATCAATAATCAAAGTATATCAGGCATATTCACCAGTTGCAAAAGAATTTCGTAGAAACACGCCTCACGTGAAAGGTTGGAACGCATCAATTGCAATGGTAAAACGAGAGGCACAAATACTTGAATATCTCAATCAACGCAATATAAATGCACCTAAGTTTTATTTTCTAGAAGGACCTGTACTTGTCATGGAACTCATTTTACATGAAAAAAAGGTAGCTCCGATGTTGTCTAAGGTTAATCTCAAGAATTATGGGGATCCTAAGGAATTCTTAGTTGAGGCTCTTGATATATTGTTAGAGATGTTTGAACTAGGGAGCTTGGTGCATGGTGACTTTTCACCTCAGAATCTTCTAGTCTCCGACAAAGGGCTGATTCCGATCGATTTTCAGCAGTCACGAAAAATCAATACAAAATTTTTTACAAGCACACCTAATCGAATAAGAATTGATGACGCACTGAAAACTCTTCGTAGCGATGTTATAACCATTTTACAGTACTTCGAAAAAAAGTACCGATTAAAATTAAATCTCAAGGAGGTTTATGATCGGTTTTGTCAAACAGTCCCAGAACATCTTCTCTCAAAACTCGAGTCTACATGGAAGTTAGGATAACTCAAAATTTGACTAAATTCTAATTTGAATCATTCTTATTATCTGAAAGAGATAATCTTCTACAACGCGGATACAAAATTTATCAATACATCTTTTGGAGTACGTTTTGGTGGACCTAGGACAACGTTTACTTTTGCTTACAAGTTTGGGACAACTAAAACAGCTCAGATTGTGGTTGCCAACCATGGATTATCCAATTCCACCTGATATCGGACTTCAATTAATCAAAGAAGAAGACGGTGATATTCTGAATCTGTTAAATCTTGATGGAGACCTGTATTCTCGATTAACTCAATTTGTTGAATTTTTAACGGAAACCACAATTATTGATCAACCATTAATAAGCTTTGAAGCAGATTTTGAAAGCAATTTCATATTTGATGATAAAACCATCGAATTCAGTGTTATGTTGAGCTCGGAAGGACAATTAATACTCACTTTTTGTGCGTCACCTGATGTTTTCAATCTAGATGAAAAGTTAGTTACCGAATGGGAAAAGCGAATCGATTTTTTTGACAATGAGCTACAGTCTAGCCAATTTTGACAAGATAAATATTTTCGAAAACCGATTTTCAGTTTCTAATACTTCAAAAGCAGATATTTTCATCGTCAAATACTCCATATGGCCATTGACCAAACATCCGGAAACGGGCATACTGAGTTTGCAAAAGAACTTGGTCTGAAAGAAGCAGTTAGTATTGCCGTCGGAGCCATGATCGGAGGTGGGATATTCTCGGTTCTTGGGAGGCTAGCTGGAATTGCTGGACCATCAGCAGTTCTTAGTTTCTTATTAGGTGGCATAATTGTTTTTTTGACGGCAAACGCGTATTACCGACTCGTTGCTAAATATCCATCTGCGGGTGGAGAATTCGTAATTCTTAGAAAGGGTTTTGACAATCCGATTTATGGAAATATCATTGGAATGATGCTCTGGCTTGGTTATTCAATCACAATTGCTCTTTATGCTTTTACTTTTGGACTCTATACATCTGAAGCAGTTTTCGAATTTACGAATAATGGTTTTTTCAATCCAAACATTGAGGATTATAGTGGACTGGTAATTTTTGGATTTAACACTTTGTTGACCGGAAGAAGACTCTTTGCGTTTTTAGCGATTTTGATTTTCATGTTAATCAATCTCAAAGGTGTCAAAGAGACTGGTTCAATTCAAAACGTGATTGTAGCGTTCAAGGTCGCAGTGTTGATGTTTATTGGAGCAGCTGGATTATATCTTTTTAATCCAGACAGATACCGTCCATTTCTTACAAAAACAGACCCTCTTGCAATAATCGATGGTGAAGTTGGATTTTTCGGAGGGATGGGAGGACTGATAATCGGTAGTGCAGTAATTTTTGTGAGCTATGAGGGGTTTCAAGTTATTGCAAATACTGTCGAGGAACTCAAAAACCCAGCCAGAGATGTCAAAATTGGGATGTATATATCAGTAATTGTCGTGACGATAACTTACATGGTTGTTACTGTTGCAACATTTAGTTTGATCGATTATGATAATACGTCATTAGCAGGGAATGAGCTTGAGATTGATGAGGCAGCCCTTATTGATGCGGTCAGGTTCATCGGACCTTGGGCAGTAATTTTAGTTACACTTGGTGCAGCTGCATCAACCACATCTGCCATAAATGCAACTCTTTTGGGCTCTTCAAGATTGGCATATGTTATGAGTGATTACAGAGCATTTCCCGAAAACTTAGCAACACTAAGCAAGAAGTCTAGAGTTCCTTACAAAGCAATTATCTTTACAAGTCTGATAAGTTGGTTATTCACCTTCTTTGGACGAGCAGAGGCTATTGCAGAGGTTGGATCTATTATATTCCTAGGTATTTTCTTAGCTATCAATATTGCTGTTATCAAAATTTATCCTCAGAATAATAACAGAATTGCTAAAGTTGCGGTCGTATTAATCACCATATATATGGCACTTGTCTTCATATTCTTCTTCACACATTTTGACGAGTCTAAATTGGCGTTGAATGTCTTGTTAATATTTACCATTATTTCTTTCCTTACACATTTTTACTACAACAACAAAGAAGATGTTAAGGAAGCAGACTTGTCCAAATATGATCTTCAACCATTAGGTACCGAATTAATTCCTGAATTTCCCGATGACAGCATTGCAGTCGACGACTTTTTCATTGATCTTGAAAATATGCTAGTTCCTGTATCAGGTGGACAGTTTGAGACAAAGAATTGGCAAATTTCCGCAGTAATCGCAAGAAAATATAATGTTAATGTGACGTTGCTATACGTAGGTACTAACCCCGAAAATCTTGAGAAACCTAAACAAAGGCCTAAAAAACCGTATATAGATCAAAAGTAAAGATTAATCTCATGAAAAGAGAGATGTTACTATGTTAGAATTATCTAAAATGAGTACAACTCATACAAATTTGGTTATAGATTGGATGTTTGAATTGTACTTTTACGATAATAAGATTTGTGAAGTTGATATTAATAAGCTATTAAAAGTAATCCCCCCAATATGAAACACATACTATCTCTAGTTCTAATGTGTACATTGTCTGTATGCGTGCGAGCTCAAGTAGTAGATAATTTTAAGTCTCACACGG
>JACZSS010000445.1 GCA_022574115.1 Candidatus Heimdallarchaeota archaeon
TAATATCACAAAATATTATCCATTAACAAATCCCAATTCTTTTTTTAAACTAAATCATATCTCATTTTACTAAGAATGCAGAATAACCAACAAATTGAGTATATCTCTGCAAATTCTAATACAATTATTCCGAAATTACAACCCAGCCTCCAAAATTGGGTAAATCAATCGTTTGGATCAATTAATCCGCTCCAAGCTGCAACAACCCCGCTCATTTCCAAGAGAAAGTCCGCCCTGATAATGGCTCCAACGGGATCAGGTAAGACCTTATCCGTATTTTTAGGAATTCTCGATTCACTTTTACTTTTAGAGAAGAAATCCAAACTTAAGAAAAAAATATACGTTATCTACATTAGTCCGTTAAAGGCGTTGAATAATGACATCCACAAAAATTTGGAAATTCCATTGCAACATCTTAGAGATGATTTACATTCAGAGATCTCGATTGGCACTAGAACTGGTGATACAACTCCCAAGGAACGAAATTTTTTGCTCCGCAACCCACCGCATATATTAATTACAACCCCTGAATCTTTAGGTTTGCTGATAACTTCACCAAAATTTAAGGAGCATTTGAAGCAAATAGATTGGGTCATATGCGACGAGATTCATTCAATTGCAGGTAACAAGCGAGGTACATTTTTATCACTTATCCTAGAACACCTAAACTATTTGACAGATAAGCAATTTGCAAGGGTTGGATTGTCAGCAACAATAAATCCTCCCAAAACTATTGCAAGATTTCTAATGGGGAACCGGAAACAAAGAATTTTAATCGTACAAATTGAAACGCAAAGAATCATGCAAGTGGCGGTTGTGAGTCCGGTGGAGGACTTTCTTAAAACTCCGTTTTCAAAAATTCAGGAAAGCCAATTGAATATAATTGAAGAGAGAATCCGAAATAATCGAACAACTCTGATTTTTGCAAATACTCGACATATGTCTGAACGACTATTCTATCATCTAGAAAAGAGAATTAAAGATCCAAATATGTTAATATCAATCCATCACGGGTCATTGGATAAAAAGTTGCGTTTGAGTGTTGAGGAGAATTTGAAGAAAGGAAGAGTAAGTGCAGTATTTACATCAACTTCTTTAGAGTTAGGCATTGATATTGGAACCATCGACCATGTGGTACAGATGGGTAGCCCCAAATCGGTCAGTAGCCTCCTTCAGCGTATTGGCAGATCAGGTCACAGGTCTGATTTGGTCTCGAAAGGAACCTTGATTGCGTATAATCGTGATGATTTAATTGAATCTGTCGCTATCGCAAAACTCGCAATTGAAAATCAAATTGACAAACTATTTATTCCTGACAAGCCATTGGACGTGTTGATCCAAATCCTTGTGGGTCTTACTTTAGAGAAAAAATGGTCAACAAAAGCTGCTTATAATCTTGTAAAGAAATCCTATCCGTACAGAGATTTAACTTACAGTGAATTCAGAGACATTGTAAGCTTTGCTTCAAATCCAACTCAAAACGATGATGGATGGAAGTATAGTCATATCTGGTATGATCCGGAAACAGATCTTTTCGGGAGAAGACGATCTGCTCGAGTCGCCTTCTTTCAAAATATAGGTACGATCCCACCCACCTCCTCGATTCAAGTACTGCTTGAAGGATTCCGAAGTCGAGTTGGAAATCTCACTGAAAGATTTGCTGAGAAACTAAATCCCGGGGATATATTTATTCTGAGTGGACGTACTCTACAATATTTAAGACCAATTGAGGACAAAATTGTTGTAAGAGAAGTATTCGGCAAACTTCCAACGGTTCCCTCATGGTCGGGTGAGGGACTTGCACGAACAAGGGAGATTTCAATAGAGATAAGCGATATCTTGAGTTCTATTGAGGAAAAAATCGAATCAAAAACATCAAAAACAGATCTTATTGAATGGATTGTTGGCAGATATCCGACTGGTAAATTGGAGGCAACTATTATCTATGATTATGTCTTCGCTCAGGTTTCAATCTCCCGGGTCCCTAAATTTAATAATTTAGTTATTGAAAAATTTGTTGACCATGATGGTTCCGAAAATATTATTGTATTATCCCTCCATGGTAAACAAGTCAATTCACTGCTCGGTCAAGCACTCGCTGGTTATTATGCAAAAATTACCGGTTCAAATATTGCGCATACCAGCACCGATAACGGATTTCTGCTAAAATTTCCATTTGGTACTCAGTTCGATCACGAAGGATTATTTTCACACTTTTCTGTGGATCAACTAGAAGAATCTTTGGTATTCGGATTAAGACAAACTGAAATATTCAAATTACGGTTTAGGCATGCAGCAAACCGTTCTTTAATGGTTATTAGTAAACGAGGTCGTTTCAACTCCTCATTTCAGGATCAACGTCGATTATCTCGTTGGTTGATACGGACGATGCACCCAGAATCAATTGTCGCTAAAGAAGCCATGCGTGAAATTTTCTACGATACTTTTGACTTAACCAGTGCTCGGGCTTTGATTTCTAAAATCAATTCTCATAAAATAAAATTGCATTTTCAACCGGTGAACAATTTTCCATCCCCAATGTCTTATGCAATCTTGTTTAACAGCTATGTAGATGTTGTGTTCATGGAAGATCGGCGTAATCTCTTATTGGGATTACACCAACAAGTTCTTTCTCGTCTTCTTCCTGCGTCTGAAAATGAACAACAGAGCCTCGATCCAAAGTTAATAAAAAAATATTTTCATGAAAAAATTCACATCGAATCTACTAATGATCCTGAAGTCATAACAGAGTTGTTTTCTAGATACAATCTGAATAATGCTTCTTTCCTGAAGAATGCTAGTAAAAAAACTGGTATTGATGAGCACGATATTAAGCACCTGATGGCTTCTAACCGAGAGATATTAGATGCTGGTAGTGAAAAGTGGGTTAGTCTGAATTACCTTCCTTATTTTTTAGCATACAATCCAGAAATTGTGATCGCCGAGGACCCTAGTCAAGATGAATTATTACAAGCAGCTTACGAACTGACCAAGCAAATTTCGCCAGACGAAGGGATTTCGACAATTGCTAAGGCTGCACTAGAGTTTGAAGGTCCGTTAAATCTCAAAGAATTAAGTACAATAACTGGAATTGAAACCGGGCGATTGAAAAGAATTATCTACAAGTTGGTAGGCAATTACGAGATCCTGAAAGGCTCATTTTTATCTTCGCAAGAAGAATATCTGCTTCGACAAGATCGAGATCGTATTTTTGGACTTTCAAATAATGCTCTTCAAAGATTTGAATATCTGGCGATAATTCTTGGGACAGAATTTGGCAGTATTATTTCTTTAGGAGTAGGTCCAATAGTAATGGCATCCATTATCTTGCAATTACTTACTGGCTCTGGAATTTTAAATATTGACACAACAACGACAGAAGGAAAGAAATTTTTCCAGGGTGTGCAAAAGCTTATGGTCTTCTTTTTCATAATTTTTGAGGCAATAATTTATGTTGTTATGCAGGGTCTTCAGGCAATTCCTGGATTTACTTACATCGTCATATTTCAACTAATACTAGGGGGTTTAGCCATATTTTA
>JACZSS010000446.1 GCA_022574115.1 Candidatus Heimdallarchaeota archaeon
CATTGGTATCAACGGTTCAAAGACAATATAACTCTTATTTCAACTAGTCACAAAATCGATCCAATTTTTGGAAGATGCCATGCAATTCACCAAAATTTTGCTCATTTTGTCCCTGTAAACAAGCAATTCTTTTATCCTAAGGAAATACGCTTAGACAAGTTGTATCTTATTTTTGATACGACTTACAGTTTTGAGGCAAAAGATATGGCAACAGCATTCATTGTGATAAACACCGACGTAGCCGCTGAGGAGGAGGTTATGGAGAAACTCAAGGAATTACCTGAGGTTGAAACCGTTCACTTGGTCTATGGAATCTATGATTTGATCGTAAAAGTACGCGCAGATAACCTTGATGACCTGAAAAAGGGCGTAACTGGTAATTTACGCGGGATCGAAAAAATTCGTTCAACGATGACGATGATTGCTGTTGAATAATATTTTACCAGTTGAGTTTATTAACTCTTGAAAAATTAAAAACTAACGCGATTAAGCGTCGCATAAAATAGATGATATTCTTGATTCCAATAAAATTGGAACCTTGGAGCCTTGATTCAAGATCGATCGAATCAAGAGTGTTAGTTGCTGCCACTAAATCCTCGATCATTCAAGTCAGCGATAGATCGATTTCTATTTTTGATAAAAGAGTACTCCATTCATCATTAATCTAATAAAATCTCTTTCCTCCCCTTCTCCTGAGCAACTCGTAGCAAGCATTTGGTAAATGCGGGCCACCAAATGAGATCATTGGTCAAAACAATTAAGCCAAATTTTAATGGTAGTTCGCTCCCGTATAAGGACCACACGAATCCGATTGGACCAAATAATTTACCCAATAATCAAACTATGATGAATTTTTCATATTTGTCTAGATGTTTAGTTACGCACCAATAGGGAGCGGAATAAACCACCACAAACATTCCAACAACTTGCCGCAATTGGTGAGGGTGGATCTAACATAAGCAGCTCGAATAGCAGTGTAGGTTTAACGATATTGATGATCCCCCAGATTAGATTGTTAATAGCAGCAGTATAGAACCATGGAGTGATAGCCCGAAGATTTTTAGAGGCCATTGTGATCAAGTGACCAAACTCAATTAATCGGAATAAGTGATACTATCAAAGGACGGTCTCTTGATTGATTCAAATGGTAAATAATCTTAATCCAACTCCAATTAAGATCATTCCAATTATGGAAAGGAATATTACCAGCGATAGACCCCATGCGAATCCGTAACTCCCTAAAATTAGCCCACCAAAAAATGCGAAAATAATTCCTAAGATTGCAAATAATGTTGGTGTGATTGAGTACATAGAATTTCTGATTTCACCGGGAATAATTTCGAGTTGGAGTCTTTTATCCAATACCGTATATACGGTAATGGAAATAGTAACGTACAGATGAATGAGAATGATACCTAAAAATTTCGATAAAACAAAAGAAAATTCGGGAGGAAAAATCTGCGTATAAATTAAAATTATCGAAAACCAAATCGGATTCGCCAGTAAATAATGAATAAACAGACTCTTTCTTAGATTCTTTATCTTATTTATTAATCTTACACCAAGGTAGCTCAAAAACGCTGATAAGAGGAAAACCGTGGATCTCAGCATCCCAGTCATAAAGTCTGATCCAGAATAACTTTGATAATAAGGGAAAAGCATAAGCTCATACCAAATTCCTGACCCTGCTGCGGTTAGGAATGCTACACCTACATAATAATATAATATCCCCTTTTCCTTTAAGAAAAATCTAATGCCCAATGTGAACTGATGTAAATATGAAGGTTGAGATTGATCTCTAATAGTTTCATGACCATTTATCGTCCTCAATATAATCATAAGATTAGAAACCAGTAGGAATAAGTATGCGACAAGAAGGAAAAATCTAGAGCTAGATGTCGCTATCAAACCACCAAGTATAATGGCAGTTCCAGTAATTACATAAGTAAGAACTTGCATCTTCCCCATGAATTGTGAGTATAATCGGGATTCAAGTTCACTTTTCGATCCTCGATAATTATTATCAAACCAAGACAATAAGGCACCGGACTCCTGAGAATTGGAAATGGCTTGAATGATAATTCCAGCTAATAAATGCTGAAAAGCAGTTGAAAATAGAAAAATGATGATCGATATAATATGGCCCACGAAGGCAATTATTAGGACATTCCTTTGTCCGATTATATCTCCCAAAGAACCTGTTGGGTAGTCAAATATGGTTTGAATTAAAAATCTGATCGCAATTAGAATTCCTAAGGCTTTAATAGTTACAATATCGAGAAAATACAGTACCAAGAAGGTACTTACCATTCCTAAAGAAAAATTCCTAATAAGATCAACTTTGAAATAGGAGACTGCAAAGTGTTGGATGTCTGAATCCATCTGATTAATGTGTAGATAAGTTTTTAATCGTTCTGTTATTAATTGCACCTCACATTTTAGCCTTGAATTTGGTTTGTCTATTCGATATTGGATAGTTTACTATCCTTTTTATCAATCGCATCTCCTCTTCATACTTAATTCTTGCTCAATATACTGAAGGATCTCAAATTATTTGGGATTACTGGTGGCTTAGGCTACCATCATCATAGTTTGTTCAAACATGTCTGTAGCTAAACTCAGTTAATTAAAGATAATGACAATTCTTCATTTGATGAAAAATGATGGGAGTTATTGGGGCAAATATCAACACTCAGACTATCCCAAAGTCTACTATGATCCCTTTCAATCCTTCATTGTAGATGGAATCATATATGGCTATCGAGTTCACGTCATTCCTTCAAGATCAAATCGGCCCAGAGAGAATATATTACCTCAATCAGTAGAATTACCAGTTTTAACCAAAGAAAAATCGCTTTTAATGAGAATAACCCGTGGAGAGGAGTTGTGTATTCCCATAACAGGTGATCGCCAGATTCTCTCAGATCCAAATGATAATCCAGAATTGCATGATTTGTCAAAATACGAAGCGGTATCAATCATTAACAAATATTCACCGACGAGCTTGAAGTCAGGTAATGCTCATGGAGTATCAATTATTGCGTATCCAAACTTACTTCAGCAGACTTTGACCAGCATAGAACCAGTAACTGCAGTCTTAATTACGTTGAAGACGGCGTTAAGATCCATTCTGCTTGAAAATACCAACTTCACTCATCTCAAAGCACCGTTGATTTTTTTTAATATTGGTCCTTCATCCGGAGCAACCTTGAACCAATTACATGCTCAAGCTTACCTTTTACCAAGGCTTTCTGGTCAACTTAGTTACGCCTACATGGAAGCTTATAAGCAATCAAAAAATCAATTAAAGAGCTGCTTAGCCTGCCTTTGGTCAAATAAAGAAACTTTAACGGATCATCTGAATCAAGAGATAAATGTTAAAGCTTTAACTGTATATGAAGATAAATATTTGAGGCTCGTAATGTCCAATGCTCCTATTAGACCCATGTCACTGCGGATAATTCCAAAGCGTCATATCGTATGGTTTGGCGGATCTAATGATGATGAGCTTCAATCATTTGCAAAAGCCCT
>JACZSS010000447.1 GCA_022574115.1 Candidatus Heimdallarchaeota archaeon
GTATTGTTTCGATGTTCTATATTCCTTAACATCAAATTGATAGTCATATTCGAAATGATCATTTAACAATTCATAATTTTACCCAGATCAGCCATGATTTAGAAGTAGTAGCTGGATTAGCAGGGTATCTAATACAAAAACGGAAGTTGCATAATCGTAGATCTAAGCAGTGTGATAAAATTGATATAGATCGCTTAAGCTAGTACTTAACAACTGCAAATTGATATCTCGTCTCAGCATGAAATCACCAGGAGACCAAAAAGTAACATGGGTAGAACTATTCTTTGATTTAGTTTTTGTTTTTGCGGTTACTCAAGTTGTAGTATTACTCGAACATGACTTAAGCGGGAGGACTATTGTGCAAGCAATATTGATATTTTGGCTCATATGGTGGTCATGGACTCAATTTACTTGGACATTGAATCTAATGGACACAACACATTCATTTGTGCAATTTATCACTTTAGTGACGACCGCAGTAGCTTTTTTGATGGCCACTACAATTCCTCGCGCTTTTGGAGGGCGTGCCTTGTGGTTTGCAATTCCATACGTTCTGACCAGAGTTATTGGACTTTCATTGCAGATAAAAATAGCTGATACTCAAAAGCAAAAAGATGCTGTAAGAATTTGGCTTTTTGGGTCACTAGGAGGCCTCACTTCAGTAGTTGTTGGAGGATTTGTTGGTGGTGACCTACAATATGTTTTTTGGATTTTGACGATAATATTGGACTTTATTGCCGCAATCTTAGGAGCTCGTGGTGGAGGCTGGGAGTTATACCCAGAGCATTTCTCAGAACGTCACGGATTAATCATGATTATTGCCCTGGGTGAATCACTTATTGTTGCAGCGGGTGGTCTGGTTAATGAGGAATTTAATTTGAGGGTTATTGGGATTGGAATGTTGGCGCTAGCAATGATATGTGCACTTTGGTGGAGCTATTTTGTCAAAACTCAGCCAATCCTTGAACATGCAATGGGGATTACACCAGCTGTTGAACGTGGTAAGCTAGCTCGTGATGCTTTTAGTCTATTCCATTTCCCAATGTTAGCTGGGATAATTAGCTATACACTTGCTGTTGACTCTGCAATTGCTCATCCTACATCTAACCAATTAACTGACGAGGCACGAATGGCTTTGGCAGTAGGTTTATTGTTATTTATTGGTGGAACAGCTCTGGCGGTATTAAGAGCCTCCGGAGAAATTATGATTGGTAGGATCGTCTTGATTTTGATTTTGTCATTCGTGATTTTTGTAGGTATAATTCCCATACATGAACTCTGGTTAGGATTTATTGGGGTGTTAACCATCGTAATCTTTGAGCAAGTTTCTCCTCCGAGACTAGGCTCGGCAGACTAAAGTTAAATCATATAATTTTTACATTCTTAGTCTTGAAAAAGTTCTGTGGAACAATTTTAACAATATGATTTTTAGTGGGCTATAAGGTGGATATCTAAAGAATTTGATCTTCAATTTTTCGGTTGTTCTATCAATTATTCCTCCAGTTTCCACAATTGGTCTTTGATGTGTAAATTCGTCAAAAGTGAATTTGCCTCCGTATGCACCAATTCCTGAGTTACCAATACCTCCGAAGGGAAGTCCGGGATGCAGATAATAGAGAACGGAATCATTTACCATTCCTCCTCCGAATTGAGTATTTTGCAAAATTTTCTTTTTAAATTTCTTATCGGTTGTGTAAATATATAATGCAAGAGGATGAGGCTGGGTTTCAATATATTCGATGATTTCATTTTCGTCCTCCCATGTAATTATTGGCAGGATGGGCCCAAATATTTCTGCTTCCATAATTTTTGAGGAATAATTAATATCATCGAGTATTGTAGGACTGATGAATCGGTCTTTTGCATTGGTGTCTCCACCAACTATACGAGTTCCCTCCTCGATCAGTGGCTTCAGACTGTCAAAGTGTTTATCGTGGATTATATGGCCATAATCCGGGCTTCCAGCAGGGTCATCTTTGTAGAACTTTGTAAGATATGTTTTCATTTGATCAACCAATTCATCCTTAATTTCTTTGTGTACAAGTAGATAATCAGGAGCCATGCAAGTTTGTCCTACGTTGAGGAATTTATTTATTACTATTCTTTTTGCTGCATTTTTTACGTGAACATTCTTATCAACAATAGTTGGCGATTTGCCTCCTAGCTCTAAGGTGATTGGAACTAGATTTTTGGCAGCTTGACTATAAATGGACCTACCAATTTCGGTACCACCTGTAAAAAATAAATGATCCCATTCTTTTCTTTGTACTAATTCCTTTGATAGATCAACGTCACCTTGAAGTACATGTATGAATCTTGAATCAAAATTCTCGTTTATTAACTCGGCAATGATTTTTGAAGTATTTGGTGCATGTTCTGAGGGTTTTATCACTGCGGTATTGCCTGCGGCGATAGCGCCTACAAGTGGGGACATGACTAGTAGGAATGGATAGTTCCACGGACCCATGATCAACACCACTCCTTTTGGCACGGACTGAATGTATGATTTACCGCCTAACATAAACATCGGTGTCCTAACTTTCTCCGATCGCATCCAATGGCGGAATCTTCGAGATATAAAAGGTGGCCTCCATTGGAGTACTCGCTCTAGTGCGTATTTAATTTCAACCACTACGCCACCAGTGGTGAATGCGAGGATAAAATCAGAACGCCCTAAATCTGCCTTAATTGCAGCATTGATTTTCTTTTCATTTTTTAGAATCAACTTTTTTAACTTTTCGAGCTGTTTTTTGCGAAAATCAAACGGTTTGGTTCCTCCTGATCTGTAGAATGCTCTTTGCTCTACCAAGAGTTTATCGAGTATTGTAGTAAAGTCTGAAGCTCCTGTTGTGGTCTTACTTTTTTCTGTTTCAGGTTTCTCGGATACAGATTCCATGAGAGCAGATTTTGGCAATGGTTATTAATTTTCAGGGTCGGATATTTTATTGTGATGTCTTGTGATGAAGGAAATATTCAATTATACTAGATTCCATCTAGAACCTACCTAAATTAATTGATTTATGGTTTTATGTTATTTTATGAATTTGAAGATTTTGCCAAAAGATGACCGTGGATGTTTGAGATTTCTAGAAAATTAAATACGGCACACAGACTGGTTGTTGAACTAGTTGTCTGATTACTGATGGCCTTACGGGACCTTGATTGCATTTGGAAATTTTGACGCGCTAAATTAATCTCCTTTGACTATCTCCGTAAGAGATTTATCTATAGAATGAACGACATATTTTTACATAATCCATACCAGGCTGCGACAGAATTAATGAATCTCATGATCATGATTGTACAGACAAACAGGCAAATCTTAGGCAGTTTAAATAATGAAATATAGTGTTTTAACTAGAAACAAGTAATTCCTCGTTTTTCAGATTACCCCCACGCCTACAAAATGTAGGAAAGGTACTTCTGACACGAGAAGACAACGGTTGAAGGATGGGGATTGCAAATTCAAGTCCAACTTGCTTCAGAAGCTATATGCATCTGGAGTGGGGCTCATATCGGTAGCCC
>JACZSS010000448.1 GCA_022574115.1 Candidatus Heimdallarchaeota archaeon
AAGGATTTCACTCAAATCACTCGACACTAATAATACACCAGCTCCCTGATTCTTCATATCAATAAGCTTTTGACGCACAAATTGAGTTGTACCTACATCCAAGCCAATCGTCGGATTCTCTGCAAATATTACTAATTCCTTGATATCTCTTACAGACGACAATTCCCGTGCAACTACAACTTTCTGCCTGTTCCCCCCTGATAGACTGCTGATTGAAGTAGACCCCGAAGGCGCTTTGATTTGATACTCGGCAATCAACGTATCAGTTTCTGCAACAATCTCATCGATATTGAGCAGAAATTTCGGTTGATCCCTGTAGACATTCAATATCAAATTTTCTCGAATACTCATGTCGGAAACCAGTGCTTTGTTTCGATCTTCTGGAATATAGGCAATTCCACGTTTCCTAATTTCACTAATCTTTGACCCTTGAAATGATTTGTTTCTAAGGGTAACATCACCGCTCGTAATCTTTCTTAGAGTTAAAATCGCCTCGACTAATTCTTTTTGACCATTTCCCGCAATTCCCGCCAATCCGAGTATTTCCGACTGTTTTATGTTAAAACTGACTTCATGGACAACCTCATCCCCCATATCATTAATTGTGGATAGATCTGTAACTTTCAGCAATTCATTTTGTAACTCTCGATCCACATTTCCTTTATCCAACTTGTACAAAAATTCTTGTCCGACCATTAAGTTGGCCAATTCCTGTTGCCCATAGTCCATATCCTTTCTATATTCCTCAACTGTCTTTTCGTCAAGAACCTTGACTACCTTACCTTGTCTCATAACAGAGATTCGATCACAGTATTCAATCGCTTCCTCTAAATGATGCGTAATAATTATCACACTTCGCTTTTCGGACTTCAATTTCGTTGTTAATCTAAACAATTTTGTGGTCTCAATCGGAGTGAGCATAGAAGTTGGCTCATCTAAAATCAGTACTTTCGGATCATTGATAATTGCCTTAAGAATTTCTACCCTCTGTTTTTCACCTCCGGATAATTTCCAAATTTTTAGAGAAGGATCAATATCGTCTAGATCGTATTTTAATAACGTGTCCTTAATTCGAGCAGAAATTTTTGAAGCAGAAAAAGTCCTTTCGGTGATGATACTCAGGAAGTTTTCTGTGATTGAATGTCTTTCCACAAGTGATTTAGACAAGTCTTGAAACGCGATTCCAATCCCTAAGTTACGGGTTTCGATTGGGGAATTGATAAAAACCTCTTTTCCTTCGAAAAGAATAGTACCAGAATCAGGCCTTCTAGTTAAATTCCGCACGAGCGTTGATTTACCTGCACCATTTTCACCTAAGAGGGCATGAACTTCTCCTTTTTTCAGTTCAAAGTTGACTTCATCATTCGCTTTGATGATAACACCAGCATCACCGTAATAGGTTTTGCTCACATCTATCATTTGAAGGAAGGATTCCATATTCTAAACAAGATTATGTTGGAAGTTAAATAGATCGCCGGCGATATGAATTTGCTCTATTTATTGATCTAAAAATAATCGATGACTTCTGTATTAATCATTAATATTAATATAATTTTTGAGCTCAGATTATTTCATAATCAATTTGAATTCAAATATTTCATCGCTGCGGCAGTTAAAACCGTCGTCCCCATGGGTAAACAATCCTCGTCTATATCAAAGAAATTGGAATGATTATCGTGTGTCATACCTTTCTCGGGGTTACCACCCCCAAGCCAAAACATTGTAGCAGGTATTTTTCCTCCAAGCCCAAACTCAAAATAGTCTTCAGCTCCAAGCGTCCCTTCACCTTCAAGAATAATTTCTGGACCGTACTCTGCGATTGCAGCCTCTCGAACAATCTTATTCAATTCAATATCATTATTCCCTATATCATAGCCAAAGCCAAATTCTACTTCAGCAGAACCACCATGTGCTTCTGCAATCTGCTTAATAAATGTGGGTAAGGATTTGGACAATTGAGTTCTTGTATCTCGGTTCGTAGTTCGCAATGTGCATTCCATACGAGCAGTCTCAGCAATAATATTATGACGCGTACCGCCGTCCACCTTTCCCACTGTGAGAATATGAGGAAACATTGGATCAACAGTTCGGGTTATGAAACCTTGAAGTCCGACAATTAGTTGGCCTGCAATATAAACTGGATCAACTGCTTTGTGAGGGGTTGAACCATGACCGCCGGCGCCTTTGATGTCAATATATATCTCATCAGCAGCGCTGGTGAGATGGCCATCCTTGAGTGAAATTGTGTTTACCGGACTGTTATCGACATGGAGAGATAAACACGCATCATGAATCGGATTGTTCACATCCCCCACTGCACCTTCTTCAATCATCGGCTTTGCTCCACCAGGCCCTTCTTCTGCAGGCTGAAATACTAGTAAGGCTTTGCCTTTGAATTCAGAACGCTTCTGTGATAAAATGGTAGCAACACCTAGTAAACAAGCAATATGGGTATCATGACCGCAAGCATGCATTTTACCATCATGTTTAGATTTGTAAACCGCATCGGTATCCTCCTGAAGTGGTAGTGCATCCATATCAGCTCTGATTAGAACTGTTTTTCCGGGACCAGCGCTGCTTTCGATTTCGACAGTTAAACCTGTTTTAGCATATTCTTTATAGCTCAAACCTAGTTCAGTCAGTTGCTCTTTGACATATTTTGACGTTTCAACTTCCTCAAATCCAAGCTCGGGATACATATGGAAATGTCTTCTCCACTCAACAAGTTTATCTCTTAGACTTTCACTGATTTCTCTTATCGTCACTTGTCAAAAGAATTTCCTGCAAAATTAAGACTACCCTTTGTCGGGAGAATCAATCCTCAAAATGGTTTAGTCTTTGTTCTATTCTTTAAGTCTGAACGAGGGCGTATCAATACATATGCGATCAAATACGCGCTCAATATTGAACGGATAGTTTGTGGTAAGCCTGATGTATCTGATGAGGTTGATTGAGTAGTGGAAGTAACAGAGTTCCCAACAAGAAGTGTCCCCGAAACACTTGTTTCTGGTACCTCGAAGCTCCATTCTTCCAAAATAAAATCAAGTTGAGGATCGTTTTTCTCAAAATATTCTTCAGCCGATAATCCAACATCATAATCAGGTTCAATTGAAGTACAAGTATCATCTGGACTGCTCTTCTCCCAATACCTAGTTGAAATTTGAACACTCAAGCGAGAATTTGGCAGAATAATGCTTGTTGGGTCTCCATATAGATTCGGACTCCCTCCCGTACCTTCCCCTATGAAGATCGCATTAGTTAACTGTTCTAGATCGGTAGCAAAATTGGTGGCTGCCGAAAAAGTATTACGCCCAATAATAGTAAATAAATGTCCAGACGTAGAAAATTTCTCATTTTGACTTAAAAAATCTAGAAATGGTTTATAGGAGTTATTATTACCCCCTGGATTGTGCCTTAAATCAACTATGACCTTGTCCACAAAATTTTCTTCTAAGAATCTGACAATTTCCCTTACAAATTGAGATATAGTTGCCCCATCTGGAGTAGTACTCAAGACAAAATT
>JACZSS010000449.1 GCA_022574115.1 Candidatus Heimdallarchaeota archaeon
GTGTCGACTACAGTCACAAGAACAGTATCAGAGTTAGAATTGCCAGAGAGAGTGAAAACGGTCATAGTAAACAAATATAATCCAACCACTAGTCCGTCAGTCTCTATCGTAATCGAGGATCCTGAAACCCAATCCCCACTGTCGATCAATGATCCATCTCTTGTCAGAATGTAATTATTAGAATTAAGACCTATTGCGGTCCAAGTAATATTAAGTCCAACTGAACCTAGTTCATAAGTGAAATCAACTGGGCTATCAAGTGTCGGAGATGAATCATCAGTTGAAAAGGAAAACAATGAAAAAACTGAGTTACCAATTGTGTCATTTGCAACGATCGACAATATATGAATACCCGCAGCAGATGGTATCGTCAGGTCAAAAGGATCCGTAAGCGTTGCATCAACTCCACCATCCCAATTATATAACACGACATCTAATGCAAAATCATCTGTAATATCAAGATCGATGGTTATTCCCGAATTAACAATTGTACCATTGGCGGGTGTAACTAACATTATTGTTGGACTGATATCATCAATATAGACAGTGACAGATGTCACAATATTTTGAGACTGTGAATCAAATCCAGCGAGTCGATAGGTGTGCCATCCATTAGGTTGATTTTGTAAACTGATTGAGGCGGTTGAGGAACTTGTAATATAATGGCCATCTCTAAAGATACGATATTCAATCAAACCTATGTCATCAGTCCCCAGATATGAAAATATTAGGCTTCCCTTATTTACAGATCCATTTAACGGAGAAGTGATCGATAACGAACTTGGTGGAGCATCTAGGGTAAACCAATTTATGGTTCGATTGGCACTGTCCAACCTATCAGTTGCTGATGCAATGGATTCCCAACTAAAGGCCATATAAATTAACTTGTAAATGCCAGCATAGCTCAAGGCTGCTCCCAAGGTGGATGTGCCATCATATACCATTTCTAAAATAGCACCGGTTTCAGGAGCAATGTCACTGGGATTACCATTATTATCTGCTCCACTACCTCCTCCCAGCTGATACGACGTTCCGTCATAAATATTTCCAGCCGTACCAGAAACTATTAACTCATTGGTATCACGTTTTTCATAAATTGCCCGCAAATAATTTGTGTAGAAAGAACTTGCTCGAATATCAAATCCGATATCTTGACCAACTATCCATAAATTTCCACTGCTATCGAGGTAAATCTGTAAATTGGTCTGATCTACTGTTGTGAGTGTTGACATGAAATCGTTTGATGTGAACCAAATAACCAGCTGGTAAGCACCAAGAGTAGTTGTACTTGGCGAGCCGGAACTAGATACACTCCAATAATCATATCCACCTCCCTTCGCGAATCCGAGACCAGTTAAGGCTTCTTCATAGAAAATTTCATAATCGTTTCCTAAATCATCATCAACAAGTAGAATAGGCGAATTCAAAGTACTCGTGGATATATGCACAACAGAATAACTAATGTGATTTGCCTGGTCTGTTGCCCTAGCCACTAGCGTATAAGCCTGATTACCCAAACTAGTAAAATTAAAATCGTATTCATAATAACCACTTGCGATATTGAATGAGTCGGTGATATTTATCCAGTGATCGCTTTCTACTTTGAAGGAGATATCTTTTAGATCAGTATCAGAGGCATTGATTTGTATGACAAAATCACCCGAAAGTTTCTGATTTTCGATTGGATAGTTAAAAAATACCCTAGGGAAACCAATCCCTTCAATAGAGGATAAAATAAATCTGCCTGAATTTGTGTTTGAAAAAGCCACTTTAACTACGATATAGAATGACCCATCAGCTCCAGGCGTATAAGTAATAAATTCATGATTGGAAGAACCTGATAACGGACTCGCTGATTTTTGGATGAGTACTGGTTCTCCATACTGATTGGGATCGTCATCGTATAAAAAGAGATCAAAATCGGAACCGGCTGGAACCAGCAAATCAAAAGTGTAAGTGACACGTGCAAGCAAGGATATTGACCTTGCCCAGACCTTTTTCGAAGCTTGTTCCTGTCCCATATTTTCCGATGCTGTAGTTCCTATGGTATACTCTGACACTACTGCGCTAATAGCTGCATATGGATTAATTCTCCCATATCCCTCAACATTGTCCTTTCCTCCTCGATCATCAGAATATATTTCATGAGCGGTCATCAGCAATAATTGTTTAATCTTGAATGGCATGAGTGCAGATCCAAATGTCCAGGAAGTAAATCCTCCAAGGGCCTCAATCAATAAAGCTGCTGCACCTGAAACAAACGGTGTGGCCATGGAAGTGCCTTGGATACTCGTGAAGTCATCAGTTAGCTGATCAGAAAGTCCACCATCTGCATCAGCATCATTAGAATCTACTTGCAGTATAGCTCCTTGAGAGCTAACTCCCCCTGGTGCAACCAAATCTGGTTTTGTGGTATTTGAAGTTTCACCTGGTCCTTGAGAAGAGTATGCGGTAATTTGATCCTAGTCTCCTGAGCCAGCAACCATAATAACGCCATCTACCTGACCCGGTGAGAATATTGAGTTTGATCCTTGTCCATCATTTCCTGCTGCGATTATAACTAACACACCTGAATTTACCAATGCAGAAGCCTCAATATCCACGCTCGCAATGGTAGCCGAAAATCCGAAAGATCCCGAAGCGATTGTAATGTGATAAATTTCTTTATTATTCTTTACCCATTTAAAAGCATCAATCACCTCCGCTGAAGTCCCGATGCCATTATTGTCAAAAATTTTGACTCCAACTAATTTTACATCGGGTGCGACTCCAGAAAATCTCGCATGACTATCCGGGGAATTAAGGTATGGATATCTATTAATCCCTGCAAGTGCAAGTGTTTGGGATCCTGTCCCATAATCCACCCCCATACGGACCTCCCAGATGCCAAATAATGAGCTATCTGTTAATGAATATGAAATACTCATATTTGCACTCGCTGAAAGATCGATAGCAATTTGGCTTTGGTTAGGAAGATTTAAGGACAAATATGTGCCGGTAGCGACACCAGAACCACTGGTCTGTTGCCAAATAAAATTAATGTCAATAGTTCCTGTTCGGTTAATTAGCAGATAATAATTGAGATATCCAGATGCGCTGCCAGTGGTAAACGACAGTGAATAAGTCGATTTAATGCGTCCCTCATCAAAAGTATTATTTTGTTCTGTGGACCCTATTATCCCAGCGACATGTGATCCATGGCCTCCATAATCCACAGGCGTCAGATCAGCATCAGCAGTAGCATCATGCCAGCCAATAATTTTCTTTGACCAATCTAAATCACCATACCCCGGGCTAAATGCGATATGACTATCATCAATACCCGTATCTAGAACTGCAACCGACATATCACTATCGCCTCTAAATCCAAGTGTGTCCCAGACCTCAGTTCTGATCCGTGTAAGAATTGTCGATGTATCAGAGAATCGCATAGCTTCCTTATTTTCTTCAATCAATAATATCTGATCCGAAGCTTGACTGATAAACTCGTTAAGATTTTCAATCGGCAATAATCCGCTGAAC
>JACZSS010000450.1 GCA_022574115.1 Candidatus Heimdallarchaeota archaeon
TTGGCT
Source organism: Candidatus Heimdallarchaeota archaeon (assembly GCA_022574115.1). GTDB lineage: Archaea > Asgardarchaeota > Heimdallarchaeia > Heimdallarchaeales > Kariarchaeaceae > LC-2. The sequence goes on from JACZSS010000450.1 coordinate 7, forward strand.
TCTAAGCTTGAGCAGATGGTGAAGCTCGGAATCACCGGGGCCTTCGGAGCCTCAGTCGGGGGTTCAAATCCCTCTCTGCTCGTTTTTTACAATTTTAGCAGCAACCTTTCCTCTTTCGAAGAATCTAAACCCTCATTCCACTTTTGATTTTTACCATCGACATCATCATACCAATCCAATGTATCCCTGATGATAGTTTCCAGAGACCTAAAGGTCAATCCATTTTCGATGGCCGAATCAATATTGACTTGCATTAATGCTCTACCTGAGGCGTCTGGTATCCAAAGTGGCATTTCACTCCAAGGAGTGACTTTGTTGTCCAATAACCATGAGTCCCCTGCCTTAACAAATTCTGGGTCGTTATCACTGAATGATTTTGAAGTTTGATAGATATGTCCAACAGTTATGTCCGGCTTCGGACCGGTCACATTGAAAACTCCAGTAACTTTATCTTCCGATAATTTGATAGTAAATTCTGCTAAATCGCGGACATCAATTATTTGAATTGGGTAAGAAACATCGTTCGGGATCAAAATTTTACCACCTTTTCGGATTCGTACAGCCCAATAAGTAAATCTGTGAGTAGGATCGTATGGTCCAACGATCAATCCAGGCCTAATAATTAGAGATTTTTCAAATCCGTTCGAAACCTCTTGTTCACATAAATATTTCAATCCACCATAGTTATCGGGACCTCCCATTATATCTTCAGTTGTCTTATCTTCTAAATGAATAACTTCGGCATCTTCTTTTCTATCGATTTCTGAACTTTCTGTGTAAACTGAGATTGACGAAATGAAGACATACCTTCCAACTTTACCATTCAAGTATTCTACAGATGATTTTACAATTCTTGGCACATATCCACATGTATCTATCACAACATCCCAAGTACGGTCACCAATATTTTCAAGTCCTCCATCTCGATCACCCTTAATGATCTCAACTTCAGGGAAGACATCAGGATTTGTTTTACCTCGATTGAATAGCGTGAGATTATGGTTGTTATCTAAGGCAACTCTCACCAGGGCTCGTCCTAGAAACTTCGTTCCCCCGATTATGAGAATATCCATTGGTCGTTAATTGTTTTGGATGTTAAATAAGTTTGGAAACACTTTATATATTACAAAAACAAACTCACCAATACAATTTAATTGCATATAGTGACCGCTATCCGCAATATTGACCAGGATTAAATCCTGCTCACATACAGTATTTATCTCAAAGACATCATCATGTTTAGTTCGTTAAAATTCGTAATAAACTGGTTACGCTTTAAAAATTAGAAACTAACTTCATATTGACCATATACTCATGTAATATCTTACATACAAGTTCACGTCATCATTTCCTAAGGCAGAATCTTTGAGACTTATTTGAACCATTTTGATAAAGTTTCCCAATACCTTAATATCAACCAATATAGGATGAAATCTAGTGACTAAGAAAAATTTCTTCATATCAATGTTCTTGGCATTGTTAATATTGCTAAGTCCGTTAAGAAGCTCAGCTGATCAGTGGGATGACATTTCAAATGCAGGAGTTATTACAATTGGGTTAGATCCTACCTATCCTCCTTTTCAATATTATGATACTGATGGAAATCTCACCGGATTTGAGGTCGAATTGGCCCAAAGACTTGGCCAAATTCTAGGAGTTGATGTTGAATTTATACCAAGTGCTTGGGACCCAATAATACCCAATTTGCAGACCGGATTATTCGACATAATTATGTCAGCAATGACCATTACAGTAACAAGGGAGCTGGAGGTTGACTTTACAAATCCCTATTTTCATAGTTCATATGGTGCAGCAGTTAAAGCGGGGAATCCCTTGAACATATCCAAGCTCAGTGACATCAATAATGGTTCAATAATGTTAGGTTTTCCCTCTTTTTTAACAACCTGGGTTCAAACGAATATTCCGTTAGCACAAACAACAATTATTGATACAACTGACAACGGAATCAATAATATAGAAAATGGGAATATTGATGTTTATATTTCATTTTGGAGTAGCATTGCGAGGAAATTGGTCGAATCAAATAATTTGAATGTTGAAGTGGTATTAACTGAATTAGGGGATCTGACAGACTTTGGGATTGCCACCAGAACCGGTGAAATTATATTACGTGAAAGATTAAACACTGCGATCGGATTTGCATATAACGATGGATCATTTTTATCACTTATTCAGAAGTGGTTTGGAGTATCTGACTATCCACATATTGATGATTATCTCCCAAATCAAATTGGTGTGACCACTACGACAATTTATACTACGATTGCGTCAAACACAACTATAAGTAACACTTACGATACAACCTCAACTCATATTACTTTTATCGAAGAGACTAAATTTATCACAGTATCAACAACTGTTGAACAAACTGAATTTACGACAATTGAAACAACAACATTACTTACTGATTCTAAATCAGAGGTGAGTTTTAATCCAATATTATTGAGTGCACTATCATTTGTGACTATCTTCAGTATCATTCGCAGATCTAGAAATCGATCGAGTGAGGACTTATGATTAGATTCCTTCTTTGATATCTGATTATTACTTAGGCATTGGGAATTAAAATTTGAGACTAAAATCGAGACTGATATACTTATTAACAGATAATGAAATTTATTGCTAAACAAATGAGTATGGCGAAGTAAGATCGATTTATCAATCTATACAGAAGTAAGTGTCATTTAATTTAGCGCGATCACTACATTCGTATGCTTGTTGAAAAGATAGAGTGATGGATTAACCGCTATTTACCAAATAATTATGAAATTTACGCTTGGATTAAAACTCCTGGTCACAATCGTATTTATCTCGTTATTATTTGTAGATTATTTTGAGAAATTGATTAGCGTCTTGATTCTAATAGCTTGTCTAACACTTATTATCATTATAGTCACGATATATCTCAGGAATAAATAGCCACACGATCGTATTAAGACGACGCATCAGTTGAATATTAATTTCTTTTCAACAATATTATTCGTAAATTTTTACTTTTTTTGACATATTATGATTTGAACATCCTAATCTAAGTTTTGTAACTCCTAGATTTCATTTTTGGATGCTTCGTAAGCTAATTTTATAATCTGACAGCGAACCCCCTGAAAGAAAGGATCAATAACTTATGAGTTCCAATACAATTCTTCAGGTAAAACAGATACACAAAAAGTACAATGAAGGTCAACAAAACGAAGTTTATGTCCTCAAAGGGATCGATTTTGAGATCCCGCCAGGCGAGATGACAGCAATTATGGGTCCTTCTGGATGTGGTAAAACAACCTTACTAAATCTCATAGGTGGCTTAGACCATACATCCGGAGGAGATATTCTGATTGAAGGAAACTCGATCATAGCGATGCCAGATTCCGAACTAACCAGCTTTCGCCGAGATAATGTGGGATATATTTTCCAATTATTCAATTTGTTTGAGGATCAAACCTCAGTAGAGAATGTATCTTTACCCCTCCTGTTGCAAAAAGTTCC
>JACZSS010000451.1 GCA_022574115.1 Candidatus Heimdallarchaeota archaeon
CAAATAATTCATTTACTCTGCAAGAAGGGTTAACATTTTTTGATACCTATTGAATCTTCAGTTTGTTAGATTATGTCAGAAGGTAAAGAGTTCCTCTTTAAGATCCTCCTCTGTGGAGATGGAGCCGTAGGTAAGACTTCCATACGAGAACAATATATGGGAAAAGGTTTTGGCGGCTCTTACATGAAGACAATCGGAGCGGATTTTGCATCGCATAGGGAAGTAATTGTCGGGAACAAAATAACTTATCAAATATTTGATCTTGCCGGTCAGGATGCGTATAGGACTGCTAGAAAATCGTTCTACAAAGGAGGACAAGCAGCTTTTCTCATCTTCGATCTTCAGGATCCTGCATCACTTAATAACCTCAAAAGCTGGATTGATGATTGCATCGAAAACTCGGGTGGAACAATTGGGACCTTCATTATGCTTGGAAATAAAGCAGATTTAGCAGAAACAAGGCAGGTCTCAAACTCAATGGCAATTGAGTACGGTCAAAGAATTGCCTCAGAGACAGGGTTAACCTTTGTATTTCTTGAAACTTCGGCTAAGACAGGAATGAACATTGCTACAGCCTTCGAAATAATGGGTAAGAGATTACTACAGAAATTCAATGTTGAGGTTCCATTGGACCTGCCAGATGGTATTCAACTGATTACACCTGGTGATGGATCGACAGGTAGCGATGCAAGTGAAGCAGCAGTGGCAGCAGCAGCGGCCTCAGCTGCAGAATCTTCCTCTAAAGTGGAAGGGTTAAGTGCCGGTATTGATGACGTAATCAGCAGATTGGATGCGATAGACGAACGATTAGATGGCCTAGATAAGAGATTTGGCATATTGGCACGACTTGTCAAGAAAATAATGGAAGAAGAACAATAAATCAGTCAGAGAATTAGTTATTAGCAAAAAGTCATTCTGCGATTAAGAATTCTAGTATTGCAACCAAATTATCTATGTTCCAGAGAGAACTGAGCATGTGAGTTCTGACAAAACCGTTCTTATCAACAATGTAAGTTACTATTAGATGATCGTAGGATTCAAACTCACCATCAACGCTATGACTCAGCCATAATTGATCCTCACTTTCATTCGTTTCCGGATTAGTGTTGGGGTCAAAATAGTAATGCCAAACTTCAGCAACGGTATCTGTCTGATTCTTGTTTCCCAGTAGAAATTGCCATCGATCGGTCTTGTTCATATCGAGTGATCGATATTCACTTGCATAATGTCGCAAATCATCCATCGTATCATTCATATAATCAAAATCGATGCTTATGAAACGTACATTCTGCTCATAGCCTTTTTGAATTATTTTGTCTAATACAACACCCATTTTTATGGTAGTTAGAGAACAACCCTCCTTGCCAGGACATTTGGTGTACATCCAGGCTACAACGCGTACCAGTCCTTGATCGTCGCTAAGGGTATAATTGTTACCTTCTGTATTGGGTAGTGTAAAATCGGGCGCGAGGTTAAGAAGTGGCAGCGTTAGAACCGGTTCATCAGGAGTATTTGTATCAATAAAACCGTTGTAAAATGAACTCACGCCAACGCCTACAAGTAGTACCAGGAGTAAAACTCTAGAAACCATTCTGGCATTGAGTAGATCACCCCAATTGGCTGACACAGATTTAACTTGGATTACATAATTATTAGTAATATGTTGTATTAAAACAACTATAACATCACAATTAACTTAATTTTGTCAAATTATCAATTTTCAACGATTTGATTAATGGACTGCGTGTTTAGTATATTGAACTGTTCAATTTCCTCAGGAAATGGTCAGTTTGCGAATCAATTTCTCGCTTGTAAGTGGTATAGTTCACGTTTCGATTTTGCTTTAAATTGAGTTCCTGCATTCTTAGAACAAAGGGTTTACGAACGAAATTTCGTCCTTCAACACCAAAGAAGTCCAACATCGTCTTGCGAAACATTCTAGATAAAGCTTCATTTATCTCTCCGCTACTAATATTGATTCGCTCTTTTTGGAAGAAATCTTGATCAATTCTCAGAACAAATTTATGTTTGGAAAATTTATCACCATTTTTCATTTTCAATAATTCCAAAAACAGTGTACTTCCGATTTGACCAGGTCTGGAGTCTAAATAGTAGATAATACGACGACTTTTCTTAAATTTATCATTATCTCTGATTATTCTATCAACGGACATGAAGGAACCAGATGCATATACAACTCCTAAAGCACCTTCGCACTTGGTGGTAGGAATTTTTTCATCGATTACGTGTTGCATCAAGAGTTTAGAATTATTTGAGGTTTTAATAATGGATTTTTTATCTGAGTTGTGGGTATTTCTAATTGCGCTACGTATTTCCAGTTCTAATCTGTTCAATTCACCCAAATGATTCATAAATTCCATATGCTATTCCTCTTCTTTTTTATGCGTTTTACGTACCTATCTCTCTTAGATACGATGTGAGTCGTACTCTACACTCAATACTTGTTCAAACCTATATAAAGATATAATATGTGGGTATCGCACATCTCAGTTGACTGGGTTTTTTGAAAAAAAGGAATGGATACGCAATATACAATTTAGTAGTGCAATATTCCAATATGATGAGGTTAATATGCATTGATGCGTAGAAAAATAGGAATTTTTAGCACAACCGCATGAATTAATAAGGTCTAAGTTTTCGCGACAGTTCAAATTTTTCGATATTCGTACCGACGATTATTTTCAAGTTTATCTCTTGTGTATTATTCACCAGTATCAAGCCGTGTAGCTAAATATTCAGGTAAGCAACATTCAATAATTTGTTCCTTGACATAGGTACGATCATATTGTACGCGAATTAATTCATGTGTTTTCTGTTCAAAATCGACAATAGCATATGCAGCTCGATTGTCTTTATCTCTTGGTTGCCCAATTGAGCCTGGATTAACAAACACCTTACCGTTTGCATCGGTATATTCACCCTGTAGGTGTGAGTGTCCCACCATTAAATAATCAGTTGTGACGTAATCTAATGCACTCTTGATAGAATTCTCGAACAATTCAGGCGTAACTCCGTAAATATAGCCAAAGATGGTGATCGGATCACCATGAACTAGAGTTGCTGTCCCATATGGTGTTTTGAGCACTACTTTCATGGGTAATTTTTCCAACCATTTTTTGTTATCTTGAGTCAGCAGATCCTTATTATGATCCAAAGCTGCTTGCGCTCCTTCTTGGAGTGTGCTATATAATAATTTCTCAGGTTCGATGATAGCAAAATCATGATTTCCCATCACGGTAACCTGTGCTGCATCCCGAATGGCGTCAACGACTTGGTTTGGTTCAGTATAGTAACCAACCATATCCCCCAAACAGATCAGAGCATCAAAATCACGATGTTTCAAATCTTCAAGAACGGCTTCCAGCGCTTTGTAATTACTGTGCATATCCGATACGACGGCAATTTTCTTCACATCTAATTCAATTACCTCAGAATCGAACCAGCTACTAACCTCTCCCGCGCTGGCGTCTCCAGT
>JACZSS010000452.1 GCA_022574115.1 Candidatus Heimdallarchaeota archaeon
GGCCACCAACACCCTCACCGGCATCGCCGGCGCCTTCGCCGATAACATCCCCGTGTTGCTTCTTATGGGCCAGCACCCGCTGCGCAACCTGGGCAAGGAGTACCAGCAGGAATTCCCATCCAGCAAATTTGACAATTTCGTCAAGGCTCAGGAAGATCAGGATCATATTTCTGATTGCGGATACGATCCAATGCGTTCCTCGTTAAGGGTCTGGTACGCCGCTTTTTGATGGGAAGCTCACTAGAAACGTAGTCCACCACTACGTCTTCAACAACTCCAAATACAAAATCCGTGATCGGATTCGTTGACATCTGCGATTGTCTAAAATCAATTATTTCTGCATTCAAGCGCTCAAGTTGCGATTTCAGGCCAGCAAGAAGATTCTTAATTTCTCCTATATCAGAGTGAAATATAGCAGGAATTGACTGAAGACTCAATTTATATCAACACACTCACTTTTTCGTTTTACGAATCATTCCTGGGTGATGATCACGTAAATGTTTTTTCTTCAATTTTAACCATTGATTTGAGCTGTAAGATCCGAATGTTGTTTTACGATACTCCGTAATTGGGCGACTGCAAATTGAACATTCAGCTCTTGAATATTTTATAATACTGATTTGTTGCAGAGCTTGCTTTGTCCCATCAGACAATGGCATGATTAAATATAAGTAGAGCACTGGTGATAAACTTATCGTAAGTCAATCTTCGCGACTATACTTACCACCGATCGATCCGATTGAAGGTATGCGATGATCGATCCACGAAAAGAGCAGGGACAATCGAGACTTCTGGCATATACTTGAAGATCGATCGATCGCTTGCGCCTCCCGATCTCCAGTGGGAGATCGATTTATGGTATCGATCCTAGGTGATTAGTGCTCACCTAAGCCATTTGATGATCTAGTAATACGTTATTGGAGTCGAGGGTGTTTGATTGTGTGTGCATGATTGAGAATAAAGGGGCTGGCGGCTTCGGTGAACAGACATAATGTCAGCTAGAGCAGACACGGTTTTGACTCCCTAGGAAATATGTGACGAATCATTCGAATCGATTATTTTGACGTTCCTTGTCGTTGATCTATCAGTCTCTCCACCGCAGATTTATGAATTTCCAAAACCTTGATTATTAGTCGTCTTTTCATATCAACATCCCCATCTTTGCAATATACCTGATAGAACCAATAAGCACGATCTCCACCGCCTGAGTGATCTATGTTTGTCTCTTTTTGTCTACTTTGTGACATTTCTTTTAGCCAGAGATCAATTTCGCCTCTCACCTCGGTATAGGGAAAATTACCAAAGAAATATTCATAATCGTCTGCTGAATCAAAACGTGTGGGCACCGTCAAGCCTAACTCAATTACATCACCCCTCGATCGATCAGCGGTCCCAGATTACTTAATTTGGTATCAATCATCGATCGATCGTCACGTATGGAGCACATTGGAGGGATGGGAATATGAATACAAGATAACAATTGATGAAGATCCGTTTGCTTCTATTGATGAGAATAACTCCAATGGTTCATCAGAGAGCTCATTTCCATCGTTTGTACTACTGTCGACTTTGTTCGTCATGATGCTAAGACCTAAAAGAAGACATACCTAGTATTTCCAAATTATTCAAAGCCAGTCGCTAAGCGATCGTGAACTACTTAGTTTTGAATAGACTTCCAATGTAATCAATTTAGCCTCGGTGATCGATCGATATTTGATCCAGATAAGCTGCTCTTTTGGTTGATCGATCGATCGAATACATGAATTACTGGAGAGTGAAGGAATATGATTAATGAAAATGATAATATCCAAGTGACTAAAATTTCTTCATTATTTCCAGATCATAATTATTTCTGTAATTATCTGAATTGTGTTGAGAAAGCTAAATATAGGATATGAATAAAATATGCCTTCTAGTGAAAAATAGTATTTTCCTTGAGCTATTTTGTATAATTAATTACTTATTCAAATAATTTGGTAGTTATGGAAAGTAACACAATCATTAAGTGCACATCGGAAACGATTCATCAATATGTCTTCCGAACTGAAAGTTGACAATCCCAAAAAAGGATCAGCACAATCCAATGTAAGACTCGTCCTTCGGATCGTGGTTCATGGTATGGCTTTAATCCTCCTTGTCTCTGGTATCACGGGTTTATTCCTAACACCTGGATACGAGGCTGGTCTCATTTCTCCTGAGGATCAAAGCCATCTACGAGTCTTTTGGGCGGTACCCATAATTACGGCTCTTGGAATTCAATACGGTCTTTATTCATTTTATAGAAGCAAAAGCCCGGAGATAAAAGTGAAGAGTGGTCTTCTTCTAAGAGGAATCGCTATCTGGATGGCAATCGCGGCACTTGTCCGAGTTTTTTCCCTTGTCGCATTGGGTGATCCTCTGCCTAGATTGGTTCCTATTATTGTCGAATTCGCTTTTGTACCCCTTCTGTGGTTCCTAAGTAGTCGTACACAAGATAAAACTAATGCCAACAAAGCCTAGATTAGAGATAATATAACCTCAACACTATTTGAAATCGATACTACAACAATTGAGAAAATCGAAACTTCAACTGTGTTTGAAGTACAAACGACAATTGTTACAAATGCAAAAAGCGAAGTTTCATTTCCATTCATGACTACTGTATTTGCAATTAGCGTAGTCCTTACAATAAAACGTAAACGGTGAGGGGAACTGTCAGTACATTAAGATTCTTCCAAAATTAATGTTCATCCTAAAACCACTCCGATTCGACCACAAATAGTCTAAAAACACAGAATTTGAGTCTTAATGGATGATTTGACACTGCCTGAAAAATATTGGTGTTCTCTGGAATGTGGCCAGTGTGATGAAAAAGACTTGCTGCTAACTAGAGGTCATAAATGTATCAAAGCTGATGAGCTTGCTTACGATGATCTTAGTTCTATTTGATAGTGAGCGTTCGCCTAACTGTTTCTGTTTACTTGTAATTTGTCTACCGTCTCTAACTTTTGAGTAACAACACCAACATTTTCTTCTAGTTCTGGACATTCCAACTCGCTGTTTGTTTGCTATTTCTCAATCCAAGCTTCTATTCGGTCTTGCACATTTTCTAAATCAGTGACATAACATCCAGGACATTCATCACCGCTTAGTGGTTCAAAGTAAACCTCACATTTAGGACATTTTGCAATTGTTATCTTACGATAGTTTCTTTCGATTCTCCAACCATCGACTGCAGAAAAATTTTTCAAACTCATTTCAATAACTCTCAAGATCTGATAGATCGTCTTGGATCTCAATTAGTTCCTCTGACTTATTAATAATGCCTTCGTAAGCTGTTTCCCTATCAATTGGCTGCAGTTTATTGAGCACTCTTTTCAAACCGTCGATGTCATTATTCTTGACCATGGCAATTTCCTGTTTCAGATCAATGGAATTGAAGGATTTATTTTCCTTGTAGAATTCATTAGCTCCAACCATGATCAACCCTCGCTTGTCGATCAAATCGGTTCC
>JACZSS010000453.1 GCA_022574115.1 Candidatus Heimdallarchaeota archaeon
TGGAGGCCTACAATGGTGCTGTGGATGAACTCATCGTTATTTCGACAGAAGATGATTTAGTTAGTTCTGAAGCACTTGCGTGGAGTGACAATTCTCATGTAGTGATGGGAGGACGATCATACTACGAATTTGAGGCAACGTTCACCGAAGGAGAAATACTCACCACGGAACCTGAAGATGATGAGACTGGTATGTCATCAAGCGTATCAACAGCCCCAAGCATGTCGACTGCATCAACGCTCGATGGGGATCCCCTATCAGTTGACGGCTATCGATATCTGACAATTATTCCAATTATATTTTTCACATTTGTCCGTAAAAGGTGGAAGCGCTCTGTAACCTAATATTGGCGCCCTCATCGATCGATCGGCCCAGTTTTTTTCATGAATTGTGATAGATCTAACGTTAACGAATTTGAATTTGCATTTTCCTGATTTGGTAATTTGAGGTCCAAATAATTGTGCCAAGTACGGGTCCAGGACAGATCGATTGAAACTCTCATGGTAGGACACGATTTGCAATTCCTTTTGTGGGCGAGGAACTGTCTTGTGGATACAGGTTCTAATTCACTCGATCGTTTTGTGGATAGACCGATGTGTGCTAAGCATCAAACCACAAATTTCTCGGCTGACCCACTCGACGCAATTTAGTAAGTGACTGTTGATTAGCCGGTAACAACGGAACCTGAATATTTCCCTTCAACATCTCGAGGAACAATAAATTGTAGAACAGATGGATCTTGTCGTCTTGTTTAATCCCTTCAAATCCCTTTATCTTGTCCACCAACCGTCTGATTCTTTGATACTCACGTGATGTAAAGTAAAAATCCAGATGTTTGAAAGAACAGGATGGATTGGGTATGATAACAAATGATAAGCTTGCAAAGCAATAAAGTGGGGGGCAACGCTGAGGCGAGTGAAAGTATTCAGTAGCGCCCAACGGTTAACCGGGTGTATCAAGATTTGATCAACAAGTTCACAGAGCAACCATCAATATTTAGATTGTCTCACAGTTTTTATCTGATTACGTAACAATATTATCATGGCTAATCGGGAAATCATTGCTTTCGAATCGTTCCTGGATCGGCCTGACGCAGATCGAATTACTCTTAGCCACCTCGCTGAATTCCTGGAGGGTGATCCTGACAAGATTTATGCATGGTATATCCATCTTAGGAGCACGAATAAAAATCATAACACCTCAGAGATTTTTACAATCATATTCAAAGCGTTGGAGATGGAAATCGAGGGCGTTCAAATCTCAAGTTCTCGTCCAAAGTTTGGTTTCATCTGCAATATCAGGATTACGCATGAAAAGTATAAGGAAGTTACACAGGGGTATTGATGAATACTGGAACAGACGTTAAATTGAAAACTAACCCTGATCTGTTTCGATCACTCCAGATCAACGAGCATCAAGCAGCCATAGTGGAATCGGAATAAATCAAACCAATCAATAAAATTAGCGGATTAGGTTTTTAAAGCAAGAGATCTATGTCAAGTATATCATGACGTCCATCTGGCGGTAGTAAAGGTATGTTAATGCCCAATGAACTTCAAATAAGTATCCTCAAAGAGTTACGAGGCACCTCTAAAATCACCGTGAAGGAATTACTTCAATCTCATCCCGAAACTGATCCGTCGGACCTCAAATACAGTCTTCGAAGATTGCGGGAGACTGGGATAGTCAAACACATTCCAGATTTAGGTGACATGAGAAGAGTATTTTACAGAATTGCCACAGCACAAGAATTTGCAGAAGCCCAAAATTTATTGTCTCAAGGTAGACATCTCCAATACTCCCAATTACTATCAATTTTCGATGGATCGATATGAGCCTTATCTTAATATGGAGAGACACACACGCATGGTCTGGTTAAATTTTTTGATGACGAGCTTGATGTTTCCGCTTGGCATAAAAAAATATGATTTTGATGTGCGAGATGAAGGGTGGATCATGGCCTCCAACATGCGAAAAAGATACCGAACCATCGCCATAAAAATTCCAGGCCAAGTATGGATTGTGATCGATAGATCTTGGGTGGATTATTTACTTAAATACTACTGCTACATTCATTAAGAAATGGACGTACGTAGTTACCTGAATGAACTATTTTTGATGGGCAACAGTCATCTGGTAGATGAAGAAGCTAAGCAAGTACCCGACCCCAATATTACAATTTTTGATATTCTTAATGATTGGAAAGCAACCAGCTTGGCGCAGATTCAAAACTCTCCTCCAGGCTCTATATTGTTTAGTGTGGATGTCAAACAGAAAAAGGTCTCTGGTAAAAAGAAAACCACTTACGCACTCAAATTTTTGTTAAGAGAGAAAACGAAGCTAATCAAACGACTGAAAGTAAATCCAATTGGCATTAGGAGTAAAGTACTCCCCATTAACTTGTCGTCGCATACTACTGTAGATCTGATCGCCATCATACTTAAGTTGAGGTACAAGAAACATCAACCAGAATTTTTTGAATCGTGGCTCAATATTGCAATGATGATCAACGGATTTTCATTTGGCAGATTAATCAAATGTTTACTACTAAGTCATGACAGGCTTACGTTCCAGTTCATTGGTGATTCTAAGTCAATTGAGAAAACAGTTAGAATAAACAATAATAAGCAATTTTGGGAATATACATTCGCACAGATCAGCCATCTAGAGTGGAAGTTCAGCGATTATACAGCCGCTCGTCATCAGATGTTTAGCATTTACCAAAGTCCTAATGAATTGTATGCTGCGATGAAAGGAAGTGAAATGGATAAATAAGAGTCGGATCGATCGATGTATCATATCACAAAATGGAAGATTAAGCAATCGCATCAGCGCAATCTGCTTTGACGTTTCTGTTTGATCGGTGATCATCCATTCGTGAATCAGTACTTTTCCCTCACTCAACCAATCGATGGCTAGTTTCTGTACTACTTGACTGGATAAAAACCTCACTCTTGAGAGATGCCAGAATCAGACTTCTTCTGTCCTATCACTTTTACGATGGTTTCCAATAGCTTTTTAATAATTAAAAGGTGGAATACTATTATTGTGATAGATTTGGTGGTTTAAATCAACAATGAAAAAAAGGTTAAACTGTATAAGGGTGTAGCATTTGAATATTCCACGCTCAAGCATTTTGATAATTTTACGTTGAGTCTAATAATGAAAAATCAAAAACCATTTTCAGATATCGAAATTGAAAATGCCCTCGAAATTATTAGGAATTATTATCAAATGAAATCCACTCCATTGATAGACATTGCCGGAGTTGCGTCATTAGCAAAAACAATTGCTTGGTGTGAACGAAATGATCGATTAAACCATAGATTAAAGAAGCTAATGAGTCAGTTAAAATACTACAATAATAATTCAAGAAAATCCTATCATAATTTCGTCTTTACAAGTCTATTTGATCAAAATTTCCTAAATTTTATTATGCAAGATGATGAAATTTTGGCTAAAATAATTACTGAATTAAGGACAGG